>JAPLOL010000165.1 GCA_026400735.1 Alphaproteobacteria bacterium
GGTCGCGTAGCGCGTTTGATCGACGGCGGCTTCGCCATCGACCTCGAACCGCGCAAGCTTGGCTAACCAAACCTTACTCAAAACTCCGGCATAGCGATTGCAGACCTCCGGTTTCGCCGGAGGCGCGAACCGCGTCTCCGTTCTGAAACGGAGCAAGCTCGTGAGCGACGTCGTCACGCTAAAGACCGCAACAGCCACCAAATGGTGGGTGCAGATCCGCGGCCGTGCGTTCGGCCCGTACTCGATCGAGCAAATGGCCGCCTTCCTCAGCGAAGGCCGCGTGCGCCCGACGACAATGGTTTCAGACACCGGCAAAGATAACTGGACCGAGGCGCGCCGTGTCATGGCGTTGCGCGGCCTGCGCAAACCCGCCGCCGCCAACGACGCTGAAGATGCAGCGAACGTCTTCGTGCACGCGGAAATCTTCTCTGGCGCCTGGATGCCGTTCATGGCGGCCATGGAAAGCATGGGCTTCGTCTGCGACCTCGGCCCCGGCCTCTGGCTCATCCGTACGCGCTACACTTCAGGCGTCATCCGCAACACGCTCTCGCAAACGCTCGAGCGCGGCGACCGCTTCGTCGTGATCGACGCCACGCGCGATCGCCTGGCCTGGTTCAACCTCGGCCCGGAAGTCGACGTCCGCATCGGCAAAGTCTGGAACGGCCCGCTCCGCACCGAAGCGAACGACGCGCGCTAAGCGCCGATCGCTGCCGCGAGACGCTCGTAGGCGCGCGCGAAGTCTTCCTTGAATTCCTGCACTACCGCGCCCGCCGAAAGCGGCGTGTTCATCAGCCCCACGCCTTGGCCAACCCAATACGTCGCCAAGTCCTGCGCACCGGCGTGACCACCGTCAGCCAGCTTATCGATCAACCGAAGGGGCGCTTCTGAGATGAACGTCTGTAGCGGCATCGGCAGCGGCTTCGGCGCGCCCTCAGCTTCCCACGCATCTGTCCAAGGCGATCGCAGCTGACGGGACGGCTTACCGGTGCGCGACTTCGACCGCACCGTGTCGCGCGACGTCGCCGCGAGCAGCTTCTTCTTGATCACTTCGCTCGTCTCAGCTTCCGGCGTCGTCAGCCATACCGATCCACACCAAGCGCCGGCAGCGCCCATCGCCATCGCCGCCGCCATCTGCGAACCCGTGACGATCCCGCCAGCCGCAAGCACCGGCACATCACTGTTCGCCGCCCGTAGCGCGTCAACGACTTCCGGCACCAACACCATCGTCGTCACATCACCGCAATGGCCACCCGCCTCGGTGCCCGCTGCAATGATGATGTCCACGCCAGCGGCGGCCTGCGCCAGCGCATGCTCCTTCGCGCCCACAAGGGCCGCGACCGCAACGCCGTGCTTCTTGCCCATCTCGATCATCAGCGGCGGAGGCGTACCCAGCGCATTCGCGATCAACTTGATTGGATATTGGAACGCGACTTCCAAGCTCGACGCGCCGCCATCAGCCAGATTGCGCGCGAAACCACCAGCGCCTTTGCGCGCTTCATCGAGCTCCGCAGCTTCAATGCCATGTTGCGCGAGGATACTCGCAGCAAAATCCTTGTGCTTACCCGGTAGCCCTTCGACCAGCGCATCAACACTCACCGAAGCGCCGCCTTTGCCCTCATACGCATTCGGCACGATGAGATCGACGCCGTAGGGCTTGCCGCCCGCGTGCGCCTCGATCCAATCCAGCTCTTGCTTCAGCCGTTCCGTGCCGTAACCCGCAACGCCAAGCACGCCCATGCCACCCGCCTTCGAGACTGCCGCAACGACATCGCGGCAGTGCGAAAACGCGAACAGCGGAAACTCTATGCCTAGACGTTGGCAGATCGGCGTATGCATCATGCGAGCAGCATAGCGCGGCGGAGCCCATGGACGAGAGCAAAATCCCAGTCATCGTCGGCGTCGGCCAAATCAACGACCGCGACGAGCGCCTAAACTCCGTCGAGTTGATGGCTGCTGCATTGCGAAGCGCCGACGCAGACGCCGGCTGTGGCTGGCTCAACCGCGTCGACGCTCTCGACGTCGTCGCGCAGCTCTCATTCCCAGAATTCGCCGACGCTTCCGCGCCGCTGGCGCAAATGCTGGAGATCGCACCACGCCATTGCGCGCAAACGCGTTACCCAATGGGCGACAGCCCCATCGCGTTGCTCAACACAGCAGCAAACCGCATCGCCTCCGGCGAAGCCGAGATCTGCGCCATCGCCGGTGGCGAAGCACTCCGCACCGCCGCTAAGCGCGCCGCCGGCGGCAGCCGCGACGCAGTTCGCGAGTCCGCAGCGCGCGCAACGCGCGAAGGCCGCGCCCGCTATGGCATTGTGGCGCCTACAGACGTGTACCCGTTCTACGAAAACGCCTGCCGCGCCGCGTGGGGCCAAACGCTAGCGGAGGCGCAAGCTGAGAGCGCGGAAATTTGGGCGGGCCTCTCGCGCGTTGCCGCCGGCAACCCAAACGCCTGGCTACGCACCGCGTACACACCCGAGCAAATTCTAGACGTCTCGCCGAAAAATCGTCCGATCGCGTTTCCCTACACCAAACTCATGGTCGCGAATGCGTCCGTGAACCAAGGCGCTGCGTTCATCGTCACCAGTCTCGCCAAGGCGAAAGCTGCCGGAGTCGCTGAAAGCCAACTCATCTACGTCGGGCGCGGCGCGGCAGCGCGTGAGCCGGGCGACGTGCTTGCGCGCGATCGCATAGACCGTTCGCCGAGCCTAGAAGCTAGCCTCAGAAGTGCGCTCGCCCTCAACGGCCTCACGAGCGCCGATCTAGATCACGTCGAACTCTACTCATGCTTCCCTGTGATGCCGAAGCTTGCGCGGCGCGCGATCGATTGGCCACTCAGCAAACCGATGACAGTTTTCGGAGGCCTAACTTTCGGCGGCGGCCCCGTCGGCAATTACATGAGCCACGCCATCGCTTCGATGACAGACGCCCTGCGTACGAACGGCCGCCACGGACTCCTCTTCGGCAATGGCGGCTTCGCCACCACCAGCCACAGCATTGTAATCTCCCGCGATCCCGCCATCGCCGCCCAAGGTGCGCACGATCCAAGCGTGCAATCCGAAGCGGACGCCAAACGTGGCCCCGCACCCACTTTGCTTGAGACCTACACTGGAGAGGGCGAGATCGACAATTACACCGTCTTCTACGATCGCGAAGGTGCAGCGAAGAGCGGCGTGATCGTAGGACGCACGCCAGCTCGCGAGCGTTTCCTAGCTTACGTCTCGCGCGACGACGCCGAATTAATAGCGTTCTTGACCAATGGCGCGCGCGAGCCCGTCGGCGCCTTAGGACACGTCACAACGGACGCAGAGGGCGTCAATCACTGGCGCATGTAATCAATCCGGCGCACGTCCCGCCACCAACAGCGGATAGGGGTTCATAGACTCCGCCTCCCACCAATGCCGCTCTGCCGTGAGGCGCTGAATTTCAAAATGTAAATGCGGCACCGGCGCATTGCCGCTCATGCCGACATACGCAATCACATCGCCCTGCTCGACAACATCGCCCTCCGCCAACCCAACGGCGCGGCTGCTCAAGTGCGCGTAGTAGTAAACGAAGCGCTCACTGGTATCGAACTGATAGATCGTCGTCCCGCCGCGCACGCTATCGAAGAACTTCACGATCCGCCCGTCCGCTGCAGCACGCACCGGCGTCCCCATCGGCGCCATGATGTCGATGCCCTCATGCGATCGGCCCTCGGAACGCGCCGCGCCCCATGTGTCGGTGAGCGCATTGCGCGCGACTCCGGCGACGGGAATGACCAGCGTGTGATCGGTGACTACATCGCCGCGTAGGCGGCTCATCTGCTCGGCTTCCTGCTCCAGGACTGCCGCCGAGGCCGGCGCGTCCACGCGCGCCGCGAGTTGCTTCGTCAACATGGCGCCCACTACCAGCGCACCGATTAGACAACCGGCCCAGCCAGAGAATTGCGTCAGCGTCATCTACCGCCAATGCGGGTGAGACCACTGAAGTTCCCACCTTTCATCGCCACTACGGCGCCTCATAATGGCCGTGAGAACACATTTCGATACTGCGCCAAGTGGAGCGCCTCGGCATGAACCGACGGAACTTTTTGCACGCAGCCGGAAGCGCAGCGTTCAACACCGCAATTATTGGCGGCGTTGGGGCCGGTATCATCCTGCCCGCAAGTGCGACGCAGCCTGCAGCGCGCGCACCCGCGCAAGTGCGGCAGCTCGCGTTCATGAACACGCATACCGGCGATACCTTCAGCGACACATACTGGGAAAACGGCGCGTACGTCCCCGACGCGATGGCCGCGATCAACAACGTCATGCGCGATCACCGCTCCGGTGAAGTGCATGCGATCGATCCGCGCCTCCTCGATCAGCTCCACAGCCTCAACGGCCTAGTTGAAGCGTCGGCGCCGTTCCAGATTATCTCCGGCTATCGCTCTCCAGCGACCAACGCTGCGCTACACGACGCCTCAAGCGGCGTCGCGACCCGCAGCCTACACATGGACGGCCGCGCCATCGACATCCGCATTCGCGGCGTAGAACTTCCACGCCTCCGCGACGCGGCTCTCGGCATGAACGCAGGCGGTGTCGGCTATTACGAAGCTTCAGACTTCATCCACGTCGACACCGGCCGCGTTCGCCACTGGTAATTAGCCAGCGCGCGTTGTGCGTTGCGCCACGCTGCTTTGACGGATCGCCACCGGAACGCCCGGACGCACCGCGTGACCAAGTTCAATCACATCCCAGTTCGTGAGCCGGATGCAGCCGTGCGATTGCGTCTTGCTGACCTGTGACGGGTTCGGCGCACCGTGAATGCCATACGTATCGGCGCTCAGCGCGATCCAAACCGCACCCACCGGATTGTTCGGCCCAGCCGCGATATCAAGCGCACCATGATCACGCTGACCAAACGTCGGCAACCGCGCCGGGTCGTAGCGATACGTCGGGTCGAACGCGACGCCGCGCACCGTGTGCTCGCCGATAGGCGCCGGCGCGTCACCGCTGCCGATAGTGGCCGGATAATACGCCACCAGTTGATTTGAAGCGTCGAACGCGCGCACCGCGCCCTCGGAAACGTCAACCTCAACCGAGGCGACCTGCACGTCCAACTCACCACCACCATTGGCCACAACGATCTGCGTGCCAGCCTGATTGAAATCCACGCCCGGATTGAGCGTGCGAAGCAGGTCGTCATCCATATGGAATTTTTCGGAGATCGCTTCTTCCGCGGACTCGTAACCAACGCGCTCCAGCTGCGACATCGCTTCTAGCCCACTCGGCACATCCGCAAACGGCCCTGCCACATCTTCAGCCGTCAATGTGTAGCCCACCAGCGCCGCAGACGAATCCGCCTGTTCCAAGCGCGTCAGCAGCGCATCGTCCGCAAGGCCGGTGACTGGAAGATTGTTTGCTTCTTGATAAGCAGAGACGGCCTTGCGCACGTTGCTGCCGTCATAGCCGTCGATCACGCCCGGCGAGAAATGCGCGCGATCCAGCAGCACCTGAATGCGCACCATTCCCGCATCGAAACGCGCGCCGTCCGGCGCAGTCGCTTCAACCGGCGTCACGCCCGCAGGCGGCGGCTCGGGATTGACGCCAGGATCGGTGTTCGTCGCAGCCGGCGCCGCGCCCTCGGGAACAGCTCCAGCGGGCACGGCGGGAACATCAGCGAGGATCGCCGCCATTTGCATTGTGAAGCGCGCCGAATTGATTTCAGCCATTTGAGCGCGCGAGGTTTCGCTCAACTCGATCGCAGGCGGGGAACTTTGCTCGGCGGCCGGCGGCGAGCACGCTGCGAGCGACAAAACCGACGCAGCGGCCATCAACATCATTCTCATAGAGCAAACCTCGGATAATCCCTCGGGTGCTCAATCGACGAACCCGCGCTTCGTTCCTTTGCGCGATACCGGGCTATTAGAACCGGCTCGGTTTCATGTCGCGTTTGTAGCGTTTCCAATTCTCCACGTAATGATGTGCGGAGAACTGAATGATCTGACGTTGCTGTTCATCCATCTTGCGCGCGAACCGCGCCGGCGCGCCGGTGACAAGCGAGCCTTCTTCAAACGTCTTTCGTTCCGTCACCAGCGAATGCGCACCAACGAGACAAAAACTCGGGATCGTCGCGTGGTTCAATACCGTCGCCTTGATGCCAATCAGCGACGTGTCCGCAATAGTGCAGCCATGCAGCATCACCTGGTGACCAATGGTGACGTCTTTGCCGATCGTCAGCGGCGCGCCCATATCCGTGTGCAGCACGCTTCCATCTTGCACGTTCGAATTCTCACCGACCGTGATCGGCTCATTGTCGCCCCGCAACACAGCCCCAAACCAAACGCTCGCGTTTCGTTTCAGCACCACGCGCCCGATTAACACCGCCGTCGGCGCGACCCAGTAGGCGTCCGCGTCTTCGACTTCGAGGTCGGCGTCCGCGAGGGAAAAGATCGGCATCGTTGCGGCTCCAGCGCTTGTGCGAATTTTTTGAGACGTTCCGGGTCTTCAACGCGTCGTTAACCGGTTCAGCGCCTCCTGAACACACGGGATCGAGACTTTTTACGATCCACCCGTCTCCAAGGCGCAAGCCGATTAGTGGGGGAGTACGTGGGCAGACAGCGCAAGTTCAGCGCACCGATCAAATCGCCCAACGGCGCTAACGCCGACGACTCTACCGACTCCTCAGATTTCTTCGACTCTCCACCGCCCGCCGGCAGAAGCCGCGCGGGCTCTTTGTACTCCCGAAAGGAGCACTCTATGGCGAAGCGCACTACCAAGCGTCGGCAGGCCCAAGGCGTGTTGAACGTTCAGGAATTCCAGCGCGACGATCGTCGTCAGCGCAATCTGCAGGTGCTCGAAGGCGGCTATCAGCCGGCCGCGAACGACAGCAACCGCGATCATAGCTTCGTCAAAAACGTCCGTCCGAAGTCGAAAGGCCAAAGCGCCTTGATGGAGGCGATCGATACACATGCCATGGTGTTGGCGCTGGGCCCCGCAGGCACCGGCAAGACCTATCTCGCCATCACCAAAGCGGTTGAAGCGCTCGAAGCCGGCAAAGTCGGCCGCATCGTGCTCTCGCGCCCTGCGGTGGAAGCCGGCGAATCGCTGGGCTTCTTGCCTGGCGCCATGGAAGACAAGCTCGCGCCGTATCTCCGTCCGCTCTACGACGCGCTGCAAGATCGCCTCTCACCCAAGCGCCTGAAAGCGCTGATGGCGGAAGGCCTCATCGAAATCGCGCCGGTTGGCTTCATGCGCGGCCGTACGCTGAACAACGCCTTTGTTGTCATCGACGAAGCGCAGAACTGCACCTACGGCCAGATCAAGATGCTGCTGACGCGCTTGGGCTGGAACTCAACAATGGTCGTCACCGGCGACCCGGCACAAACCGACTTGCTGCCGGATCTCTCGGGGCTGCACACCGTCGCTGACAAGCTCGAAGGCGTGCCGAACATCGCTGTTTGCCGCCTGACCGAAACCGACATTGTCCGCCACCCGCTGGTCGCCTCAATGCTCGGCGTTTTGTAACGCCCGCTCGGGCTCTCGTGTTGGATCAATGAAAACTCAACGCCCCGGCAACGCCGGGGCTTTTTTCTCGGGCTTTAGCGAAACTCGCAAATGCACGTCACGCTGAGCCTGTCGAAGCGCGACGTCACCGACCTTTGCCCGCGTCGCCCTTCGACAAGCTCAGGGCGACGCTAGTGGGTCATTACTCTTCGCCTTCGAGATCGATGTCCAAGATGCTCATCGTCAGCACCTGGCCCTCATCTTCGTCCACCGAGATCGTGCCGACAAATTCGCTGTGCACATAAACCTCGGCCGAATCCGTCTTACGCGGACGTTCACGCACATCGAGATCGGCTGCATGGAGCGTCGTGCGCAATGCCGACTGCAACCGGCCGCGCTCAACCGCATCGATCGGCGCGTTCTTCTTTGCGCCCGGCGCAGGCGGCACAGCGAGGCTGATTGAGTACGACAACTCGCCCTCGTCCTCGTCGCGCAGCAACGCAGCAACGCGCTTGCCATCGACAAGCACGTTCGCCTCTTCAGCCGACTTCGACACCACGGACACCGTGGGCGAGCCCAGCAATTTTGAAAGATAAGCGCCGAGGCGCGTGCATTCGGCAGCGTTCAAGAGGGAAACTCCGTTCTGGAGGCGGAAACTCGCCCCGGAGCCCCGTCAGGTCAAGCGCGTGACTACTCGAATTCCCAGTGCGTGGCCTCTTTGCGCAAGTGGCGCCCGTAGAGGAAAAGGAAAAGCCCTGCGCCGGCAAACACGCCCATGACAGCGAGGTAGTCAAACATGCCGTCATCCACCGCGTCGCGGATCGTGAACGGCGTGTAGAGCGTGATCATGCCGAGCGCGACCGCAACCGCGACGCCGGTCTTGATGAAAACGTCACCAAAGAAATAGTTGCGATCGATCTCGCCGCGCGGACGCCGATGCGGCTTGGGCGTGGTTTTGCGTTTGGCCATAAGCGGAGCTTAGCCGGATTCGGCGCCCGCCTCCCGCGTCACAGCACCATTCCGCATCCGTAATGTAGCGCCGTTAGCGCCGCTGGTTGGAATTGCCCTGCGGTCGCGCGGGCTCAAGTTCATAGGAGATGACGCACGATCGAGCCTCGTCCCGCGCTTCCTGGCTGCAATTGCTGCGCGCGAACGCCTCCGCCAATTGCAATGCGCGATCCTTGTTCGGACCCCAGCCATTTTGCGTGTCGTAGAGCACCGCGAACGCACTCCACGGCATCATCGTCTGGCCAAGGGTCTTGCTCTCAAAAATGCGCTCGATCGACGGCTGGAAAAACCCAAGCCGCGCAGCGAGCGTACCGGTGTCAGCGCCATGCAGTTCGGACAAAAACTCCCGCCAGGCGTGATTTGCCTGCTGACACATCTCGATCAATCGCGTGTCGCCGCGGCCGAGCCGTTCGAGCAATTCGTGCATGGGGAGTCACCGCCTTTCTGAGGCAGCACCCGATCATGCCTTCACGTCAAACGCATCTGTGCTCGCCTGCAAGGCGGGCCTCAGAGCCACCACTTCGCGGCTTTGGCGCGGAAATTCGCCGCTCGCTCGAGTTCAGCGCTAACAGCGAACACGCTCTCCTCATCGAGCGCCTTGCCGATCACCTGCAATCCAAGCGGCAAACCGTTCGCATCCGTCGCCGCAGGCAACGCAAGCGCCGGCAAACCAGCGAGGTTCGCAGTCACCGTGAAGATGTCGTTCAAATACATCGCCACCGGATCGCCGCTCTTCTCACCAAGCCCGAACGCCGCTGATGGCGTCGCCGGCGTCAGGATCGCGTCGACCTTCTCAAACGCATCACGGAAATCTTGCGCAATGCGCTGACGCACCTTTTGCGCGCGCAAATAATACGCATCGTAATAGCCAGCGCTCAGCACGTACGTGCCAATGAGAATGCGGCGCTGCACTTCCTTGCCGAAGCCGGAAGCGCGGGTGTTCTCATATGTGCTGTTCAGATCCTTGCCCGCAACACGCGCGCCGTAACGCATGCCGTCATAGCGCGCGAGGTTCGACGACGCTTCCGCCGGCGCCACGATGTAATACGCCGGCAACGCATACTTCGTGTGCTTCAGCGAGATCGGCACGATCGTCGCGCCAGCCGCCTTCACCCACTCAATGCCTTGCTGCCAGAGCGCTTCGATTTCCGGCGGCATGCCGTCAACGCGATACTCTTCCGGCACGCCAATGCGCATGCCCTTGATCGAGCGCTTCGTCGCCGCGCGAAAATCCGGCAGCGCATTCGTCAGCGAGGTCGAATCCTTCGGATCGTGACCAGCCATCGATTGCAGCAACATCGCCGCGTCTTCGACCGTCTTCGCGATCGGCCCGGCCTGATCGAGCGACGACGCAAACGCGACAATGCCCCAACGCGAACAACGCCCGTACGTCGGCTTAATCCCAACCGTGCCTGTGAACGCCGCAGGCTGACGGATCGAGCCGCCCGTATCCGTCGCCGTCGCGCCCAAGCACAAATCCGCGCTCACAGCCGACGCCGAACCACCCGACGAGCCGCCAGGCGTTAGCTTCGTATCTTCATTCCCGCGCCGCCACGGCGAAACCACGGGGCCGAAATGCGAGGTCTCGTTCGACGAGCCCATCGCGAACTCATCCATGTTGAGCTTGCCCAACATCACCGCGCCATCGCGAAAGAGATTTCCGCTGACTGTGCTCTCATACGTTGGCGTAAATTCGCCTAACACGCCCGAGCAAGCCGTCGTCCGCACACCTTCGGTGCAGAACAAATCCTTGATCCCAAGCGGCGCGCCCTCAAGCGAACCTGCCTTGCCCTGCGCACGACGCGCATCGGACGCCTTCGCGCGATCACGCGCCAATTCCGGCGTCGTCACCACGTACGCGTTGAGATGCGGGTTCGCCTTATCGATCGCATCGATGAAGGCGTTGGTGATCTCGAGCGAGGAGAATTGCTTCTTCTCCATGCCGTCGAGAGCTTCGGCGAGGGTGAGAGTCGTAAGATCGGTCATGTGGTCAGCAGTTTTTCGTAATAGATGTTGTGTGGGCTATCGGGCGGGTAATCGAGAAACGCACCGCACCGTTTGAATCCTGCGCGCTCATAGACGCGCCATGCCGCAGCGAACCCAGGCACAGCGCCGGTTTCAAGCGCGAGACGCTGCAAGCCTTCCTGTCGAGCAGCGCCTTCGATGTTCGCGACGATCTGCCCCGCGAGCCCGGTCCCCCTCGCATCAGGCAAGGTGTACATGCGCTTCACTTCGCCCAAACCCTCGCCATGACGCTTGAGCGCGCCCATGCCGATCGCCTTGCCCGACGCGTCTCGCGCGATAAACACAGTCGTGTCCGCCTGCGCCATCTGGTCGACCGTCATGTGATGCGTGAACTCGCGCGGCGTCTGATCCAGCGCCCACGAATTGAGCTCCTTCACCAGCGCGCGCACGTCATCCGAGAGCGGCGTTTCGGTAGTGATCGTGAAACTCACTCCACAACCTTCGGCACCACGAAGAACCCGTCCTCGCTCTTCGGCGCGTTCTTCAGAACCTTCTGCGGATCATCGCCTGCGGTCACGACGTCCTCGCGCATCGGCAGGCTCAAGCCTTCAACCGCGCTCGTCATCGGCTCGACGCCTTCGACATCGACCTCGTTCAGCTGCTCGATCCAGGCCATGATGCCGTTCAGCTCATCGGCCATCGGCTTCACGCGGTCTTCGGGCAGCGCCAGGCGCGCCAACTTGGCCACCTTGCGGACGGTTTTTTCATCGATCGACATGAGGGCGGGCTTATAGCCGCCCGGCTAGGCGTTCAAGACCCGGCCACGCTGCACATTCTCAAATCCGGCCGCGATCCCAAAATGCCTACACTTTCGCCAGAATGCGCTCCGCCTGGCCGGCGGCTCCAATGCTTACCGACCAGGCGAGCGATAACAGCGTCGCCGACACAGCGCCCGCAAAACCAAGCCACGGTGTTTGCGCCACTAATCCCAGCAACAAGAGTCCCCAGCCGACCAATGTCACGGCCGCGATGCGCCAAGGGAGGTTGCTAAGCCGGCCGGTCAAACGCCCTGCCACACTGGCAAACAATGCCGCCACGTTCGCGATCATGAGCGCGATCAGCGCGATCAGCGCCGAGAAGAATATCCCCATTTGCGCAGCGCCGTCGTGCGGGGCAGGCGGCGGCTGATTGGCCCAAGAGTCCGCCAGAACGAAGATCACATGAGCGCTCAACAGCATTAGAACGAACGCCCCAATTGTCAGCAACACAGGCCACAGCCGCGCTTCGGCGCCAACATGATTGTGAATGGCAAGCGTGACGTGTGTGATAACGAGCGCGCCTGGAAAGCCGAATTGCACCGCCCTGACCGCAAACGCACTATTCATCACGCCCAGCGCAATCACGACGCCCATCAGCCCAAGAGCGATCCAAGCGCCGGCGCTGGCGACCTTTGGCATCTGCCACACCTTTTCCGCACGTCATTTCCGCACGCGATCATTGTTGCCGGTTGACGCCGCGCGCGGCAAGCGCAGAAGGACAAGGCTTGCCCCTACTCGACCTCCCCGCCTTCGCCGCCGCACTGCCCGCGCGCGCTGCCATCATCGGCATTGACCCGGGCGAAAAGCGGATCGGCGTCGCCGTGAGCGACACCACGCGGCTCATCGCAAGCTCGCTCGAAACCATCGCCCGCAAAAAATTCGCCGACGACGCCGCCGCGATCCTCAAACTCTACGACGCGCGCCAATGCGCCGGCTTCGTCATCGGCCTGCCGCTCAACATGGATGGCTCCAGCGGCCCCGCCGCCCAAAGCGCCCGCGCCTTCGCCCGCAACATGCTGGCCAAGCGCGATGTGCCCCTGCTGCTGTGGGACGAGCGGCTCTCAACCGCTGCCGTCACGCGCACCTTGCTCGAAGGCGACGCCACCCGCAAACGCCGCGGCGAGGTCGTCGACAAGATGGCGTCCGCTTACATGCTGCAAGGCGCGCTCGACGCGATGAAGGAGCGCGAAGCGTGAGCGAGGTCGTCGGCGAGCTATTGCCGGTCTTCTTGCTGATCGCCGTCGGTTGGGTCGTGCGCGCGCGCAACATCGTCACCGCTGAAGCCTTCGGTCAAGTGAACCGCTTCGGCTATTTCGTCCTCTATCCGGCGTTTCTCTTCACATTGAGCTCAACCGCCGATTTGCAAGCAGGCCAGGCTCTGCCCTTCGTCGGCGGCCTCATCCTCGGCTTCTTTGTGCTGCTCGGGCTAACGCTCGCGCTGCAGCCGTTCTTCCGCACCGAAGGGCCCGCTTACACAAGCTTGGTGCAAGGCTCCGTGCGCTGGAACGGCTTCGTACTGCTCGCCGCCGCTAGCATGCTCTACGGCCCCGAAGGACCGCACCTCATCGGCATCGCGTTTGGACCACTGGTTCTCGTGGTGAACACTGCGTGCGTGATTGTGCTTTCGATCTGGGGCGCTAGCCGCGCGGACGGACCTCGCGCGGTATTTGACCAGATCATCGCCAACCCGCTTATCCTCGGCTGCGCCGCAGGCCTCACCGCACAAGCGTTCGGCGTACGCGACTTCGGATTTGCCTCCGACGCCATCACATTGCTCGGCCAAGCCGCCATGCCGATCGCGCTTGTCTGCGTCGGCGCCGGTCTCGATTTCAAAGCGCTCCGCGCCGCGCGCGTGAAGGTCGGCATCGCCTCGTTCATCAAGCTCATCATCGCGCCCGCCGTGATGTGGGGCGCGGCCACACTGTGCGGCGCAAGCCCGCTCGCCGCCGCCGTGGCCGCAGGCGTTGGCTCAACCCCAACAGCCGCCGCCGGATACACCCTCGCACGCGAAATGGGCGGCGATCCGCAACTTATGGCCGCGATCATCACTGCCACGACGCTGATCTCGTTCATCACCATGCCCATCGCCATCGGCATCGCGCTCTCGCTGCGCTAAATCAGCAACCGCGCTATTGCGGCTGCGGCCCTTGCGGCGTCGGGCAATGCTCTGATTGGAAACGATCGCTGACCGCCATCATCCGGTTCATGTCGATGCCCTGCGTCGAGTCCATCACCTGATTTCCAAGGCCGGCCATGCGCTCACGATTAGCGGCAGCCTGCGCCTCCGTTGGTCGAGGCGCGTTCGGGCCAACACCTCGGCCCTGCGTCTCATCACGCAACGCCTGCGCGTTTGCAGCCATGCTTGGATCCATCTGACCGCTCATGCGCTGACCAGCCGACATCATCTCAGCCATCATCTGATCGCACGTCAGCGTATCAACCGCCTGCAA
>JAPLOL010000144.1 GCA_026400735.1 Alphaproteobacteria bacterium
TGAGCTGCTGGGCCCGCGCGAAGAAGATTGGCGCGTGGCGATGATCGACACCGGCGTGTGGCGCAATATCGGAAGCCGCTTGTGGGCCGTGCGCGATCACGTGAAGAACGAAGAGATGTTCTGCGCTAACTACAGCGACGGTCTCTCGGACGTGAACCTGGACGACATGATCGCGAAGTTCAAAGCCAGCGATAAGATCGCCTGCTTCCTCGCCGTACACCCGCCGGTGACCTACCACCTCGCGGACATTGCCGCGGACGGCAAGGTGAATGCGTTCATCACGTCTGATGTGTCAGAGATCTGGATCAATGGCGGCTTCTTCCTGCTAAAGCCGGAGATCTTCGATTATATGAGCGACGGCGAAGAGCTCGTGGTTGAGCCGTTCGCGCGTCTGATCAAAGAGAACAAGCTGATGGCTTACCGCCACACCGGCTTCTGGCGCTCGATGGACACGCTGCGTGACCGCCAAGTGCTCGAAGAGATGATGGAGAAGGGCGAGATGCCCTGGAAGGTCAACGGCAACGGCAAGAAGCCGAAAGCCTAAGATGCTGTCGCTCGACCTCGCACGGCCGGGCAAGACGCTGCGCGTACTGGCGCTCGGCGCGCATTCTGACGACATCGAAATCGGCGCCGGCGGTGCGATCCTGTCGTGGATCGCATCCGGCGCTGAGGTGTCGGTCGATTGGTGCGCACTCTCGGCGCCGGGCGAGCGTGCTGATGAAGCGCGCGCGAGTGCGATGGAATTTCTCGCCGGGGCCAAACACGCTGAAATTCACCTCGGCGAGTTTCGCGACGGATACTTTCCTGCTGAACGCACGGCGGTGAAAGATTGGGTTGAGGGGCTGAAGCGTCTGGAGAAGCCGGACGTTGTGCTCTGCCATCAACGCAACGATGCCCACCAAGATCACCGCATGGTTTGCGAGCTGGCGTGGAATACGTTCCGCGACCATCTGATCCTCGAATACGAAATTCCCAAGTGGGATGGCGATCTCGGTCAGCCGAACATTTACGTGCCGCTCTCCGAAGAGGTGCTCGCGAAGAAGATCGCGCTTCTGCACAAGCACTTCGGCACGCAGCGCTCCAAGGCATGGTTCGACGATGAAACCTTCCGCGGTCTCGCGCGCCTGCGCGGCGTCGAGTGCCGCGAGCGCTACGCGGAAGCCTTCTTCGCGCGCAAACTTCTACTGAAATAGGACTGACGACGATGGCTCACGCCGGCTTTGAAAAATCCAACGTGCTGCGCGCGAAGGGTCAGCGCCTGATCCCTGGCGGCGCCCATACATATGCCAAGGGCGATGACCAATATCCGCTGCTGGCGCCGGGGCACATCGTGCGCGGGAAGGGCTGCCGCGCTTGGGATGCCGATGGCAACGAATACATCGAGTACGGCATGGGCAACCGCGCGGTCACGCTCGGCCATGCTTATGAGCCAGTGCTCGCGGCCGTGCGCGCTGAGCTGGAAAACGGCGTGAACTTCACGCGCCCGGCAGCGATTGAGGTCGCGGCGGCGGAGAAGTTTTTGTCGATGGTTCCGAACGCCGAGATGGTGAAGTTCTCCAAGGACGGCTCGGACGCGACCTCTGGTGCGGTGAAAATCGCGCGGGCCTATACGGGCCGCGACATCATCGCGATCTGCGGCGATCACCCGTTCTTTGCGGTCGATGATTGGTTCATCGGCACGACGCCGATCAATGGCGGCGTGCCGCAGGCGGTCACCGATCTGACAGTGAAGTTCAAATACAACGACATCGAAAGCGTCAAAGCGCTGCTGGCGAAGTACCCCAAGAAGATCGCCGGTTTCATCCTCGAGCCGACGCGCGGCAACGATACGAAGGACAACTTCCTGCACGAGCTGAAGCGCCTGGCCCACGAGGACGGTGCGCTCTTCATCCTGGACGAGATGATTTCTGGCTTCCGGCTGCACAATTACGGCGCGCAGCACATGTATGACATCGACCCGGATCTCTCGACCTGGGGCAAGGCCATCGCCAACGGCTTTTCGGTGTCGGCGCTCGTCGGCAAGCGCGAGTTCATGCGCCTGGGCGATCTGGAGCAGTGGGACAAACCCCGCGTGTTCCTGATGTCGACGACGCATGGCGGCGAAACCCACGGGCTGGCCGCGATGATGGCGACGATGGACGTCTATAAAAACGAGCCGGTGATCGAGCACATGGTCCGCGCCGGTCAGCGTTTGATGACGGGTATCGAGCAGGCGGCGCGGGCGCGCGGCGTGCACGAGCACATCAGCGTTATGGGCATGCCGTCGAATGCGGTGTTCGGCACCACCGGTCCGGACAAGAAGCCGAGCCAGGCTTACCGCTGCGTCCTGTTGCAGGAACTGATCAAGCGCGGCGTCATCGCGCCGTCGATCGTTGTTTCCTATGCGCACAAGGATTCTGATATCGACCAAACCATCGACGCTTTCGATGGCGCGATGGAAGTCTATGCGCGCGCGCTGAGCGACGGCGCCGAGAAATTCCTCGTCGGCCCGCCGTCGGAAATGGTCTACCGCGCGTACAACAAGAAGCCGGAAGAGGCCGCGCCGACCGCGTAAGGCGTGCAACGTCTGAAATTTGCGAACTTTACCAGCGCACGACCTCACGCGCTGGTTGCGTTCGGTTAACCGCCATCCGGCAGTCTGCGCTCCAAATCACCGTCACATCCGGTGCGATTGGAGCCGCAAATGACCGCCCGTAACCAGCGCGTTAATCAATCCACAGCACAAATTCCCGCTGCTGGCGCAATCCGTTGCGATCTGGGCCAATCGCGACAAATCCTGAGCCGTTCACTCTTATCATCTGGACTTCCAGGTGTGCCTGGCGGCTTGGGGGAAATTTTGCGTATCAATCCATTTGCTTCGCTGTTTGCGGCGTCGCTCATCATTCTGGCGCCCGTCAACGCGGCCGCGCAGACTCAGCAAACTCAGAGCACGGCGCGTGAAGAGAGCGTCTCAGTGCGCGATCGTGATCGTCCCGAGTACGATGCTCCTGGCCGCAGACTGGGTTCGTTCAATCTGAACGCGTCGCTGGACCTTGCGGTTACCAGCACGGACAATTTGTTCGCGGCGCCGGACGGTGCGCCGAGCGATGTCGATGACATCTATTATGGCGTGGCGCCCAACATCGCGCTCTCGTCGGATTGGTCGCGTCACGCTTTGACGTTCGACGCCGGCGCGCGTTTTCTCAGCCACGAGGATTTCTCAAGCGAAGACGCCGACACACATTATGTGCGCGCCACCGGCCGCTTCGATATCGGTGAGAACACAGCGATCCGCGGCTCGGCCCGTTCGTCTCACGAAGTTTCGCCGCGCACCGATCCGGACTCGCCGTTTGTCGGCGCGCCGGTCGAGTATGACCGCATGGACACCGGCGTTGGCGTCACGCATCGCTTCGCGCGGTTCAATGTGAGCCTCGACGCTAACAACAGCGAATACGATTATGACGGCGTCCAGTCGTTCCGCGACAACGACGAAAGCGCACTGCGTGGCCGTGTTGAAGCCGAACTTAGCCCGCGCATCGGCCTCTTGCTTTCAGCTACCGCCGATGAGCGCGACTACAATAACTCGCCGCAGTTTAATTCTGACGGCCGCGCCTACATGGTCGGTCTGACGCTCAACACCGATCTGATGCGCGGTGAAGTGCAAGTCGGCCAGTTCGAGCGTGATTATGCTGGCATTGCCGGCACCGTTGATGGCGTTGCTATCCAGGGTAACGTGGAGTGGTACATCACGCCGCTTACCACAATCACTGTCGATGCACGCCGCGACGCCGACGATCAGATTGGCGCCACTTCAGGTGAGCCCTACGTCACGGAAGAATACGGCATCCGCGTCGATCACGAACTGCTCCGCAACGTGATCCTCACGGGCTCGGCGCGTTTCGGCAATCGCGACTACCAAACGATCGCTCGCGAGGACGATTACAACGAGTGGGAATTGGGCGCCGACTACATGCTCAATCCGAACGCCGCTGTCCGCTTCCGTTACCAACACGACGAAGTTGATTCCCCGGCTTACCGCGACTACGAGGTCAATCAGGCGACGCTTGGCCTGACGCTGCGCCTCTAGGCAGCGAACGCGGGCGTCGAGGCGAGTGAGCTTGGGCATGTCCGCGGGGAAGAAGTCCAAACCCAAAAAAAGCGCCGCGCGGAAACGCGCGGCGCAGGGCGTTTCACTGACCGACGCTTTGGCCGAGGCGGCGTGGGGCGAAGCTGACGCAGCGCTGGCGCAGGCCTTGGCCGATTTCGATGAAGTTCTGACCGCCGACGGCAAGAGCGCGCGCAAGGATGCTCTTGAGCGTCTGGGTCAGGCCCTTTCACGCGCCGCCCGCAAACGCGGCCTCGCGCGCCTCGACGATCTGGAGGATGAGGTCGCTTACGATGCTGAAGCTCACGAGCTGAACGAGGCCGTCGCGAAAACGCCGAAGACTGTGCGTATTCAGGCGCGGGGCGTGACGCGGGGAGGCGAGGTGCTGGCCAAGCCGCGTGTTGCGCCCGTGGATCGGAAAAAGCGCTCATGAGCGAATGGACGCTCTGTATCGATTTCGGCACGGCGTACTCGAAAGCGGCAGTCGCGCCGACGGGCGCCTGGTCGCGTTTCGATCCTGCGACCGTGCGCCCATTGATGCTGAGCGCTGAAGGCCAGAATGCATTTTTGCTCGATAGCGCCGTGTTCGTGGATGAGGACCGCGTGCTGTTCGGGCGCGCGGCGCTGAACGAAGCCGACGAGCAAGCCGACAATAAGCGCGCGGCGTTGCGCTCCTTCAAAACGCTGTTGAGCGTCAGCGATCTGGATCGGGCGCTGAACACCAACGCGCCGGCAACGATTGATCCGCATCGCATTTTCCAGATGCGCGATTTGATCGTGCTTTATCTCGCCTATCTGTTGGCTTCGATTGAGCGCGCCATTCAAGCCGATCCCGCGCTATCGCAAGGCGGGACATTCACGCGCAGATACGCAGCTCCTGCATGGCGGAGCGGCGATAGCGCCGGAATGCACGATGTAGTTATGCGGCTCTTCGGAGAAGCAGAGGCGTTCCGCGCCGTGGTCGGAAAGCGTATCCTCGCCCCCGATGGTCTCTCTCTTCGCGCGATAAGCGACGCGCTGCCAAAGGCGATGGAGCGCGCTGAAGCGCTCGAAATGGGGCTGATCTTCGAAGCGACCGCGGCTGCCGCCTACACATCGGTGGGGCTTGAGGGCTCCGGATCGCACATGATCGTCGTCGATATGGGCGCCGGCACCACAGACATCGCGGCGTTGGCGCGATTGGGGCCGCGCACGATTGAATTGCCGGAAGCGCGGGTGACGCTGAAGCAGGCGGGTGATTTTATCGACCGCGTGATCGCCAACCAAGTGCTGGAGTCGGCCAAGTGGGCGAAGCGCCCGGAAGCGCGGACGGACTTGTGGTCGACCTTGATGCGCCAGATGAGCGACATCAAAGAAGCGATCATGGCGGATGGTCGCGCCACTTTGCGAAACCAAGGTCGTAGCGTTACGCTCGCGCTGCGCGACGTCGAGAAGGACGAAGACTTTCGCGAATTCCAGAAGAGCTTGCGTCAGGCTTATGACCACGCGCTGGCTATTGTGCGTGACGACGCGCGCGCGCGTGGGCGCTCGGAAGTGCAGGCGATCGCGGTTGGCGGTGGCGCGTCGTCACCGTTCATCCAAGATCTCATCCGCCGCAAGATGGAGTCTTCGCGCCCGCGTGTGATCCCGCGCCCGGCGACGCCGGACTGGGCGCACGCGCGTGAGTTCAGAGGCAATTTGGCGCCGGTGTTTCCGCAATTGGCGATCGCAATCGGCGGCGCGCTGGCGCCGGACAGCATGCTTGCCGCGCGGGCGGGCATTAGTCCCCCCGCAAACGACCGAAGCGATATTCCGGTGGAACGCGATTGACGTAGACTGCCGTGAGCGCACGCGGGCGCCGTTGCAGCGCGGCCATTGCTCGGCGGACAGCAGGGATCGGCGTGCTGTCCCAGGCGGTCACCAGAATGGTTTTGTCGGCCATGCCCGCTGTCGATGCGCCGTCGGCGCCCACAAGCACGGGCGGGCAGTCGAGCACGATCAGCTCGTAGTGCTGACGCAGGCGCATGATCAGCTCTTTAAAGCCTGGCGCTGAAGCTACGTTGCGCCAGGGGCTACGCACGCGCGAGGCAGGGATGAAGTGGAGGCCGGTCTCGTCTTCCTCGCCGACGTAGTTCTGCCACTGGTTTGGCTCCTCGCAGGCGTCGACTAGGCCCTCATCCGGATCGAAGCCGAGTGCGCGGGTGAGCGAGCGACGACGTAGGTCGCAATCGATGACGACAACGCTGCGGCCTTGCTGGCTGGCGGCGATGGCCGTGCAGAGCGCGGCAGTTGTCGCTCCCTCGTCGGCGAGTGCGCCCGCGAACGCGACGACGCCATCCTTTGAGATGGCGTTCTGCAAGTCGCGGAACGCCGTTGCGAAAGGAGATGCGGGTTGGAAGGCGAGGCAGCCGAGCGGCGTGCGCTTGTCAGGCGGCAGCTGTCGCAGGGCGCGGTCCGTCAGCTCCGGCGCGGCGCCGAGGATGGCGTAGCCGCGATTTCTGCCGAAGCTGGAGAGGGAAGTTATTGTGTTGCGCGCGAGTTCTCGGACCAACGCCAAAACGAAACCAGCGGCGATACCTACCGGCACCCAAAGGATAAGCGCGGCCACCAGCACCTGTTCGCCGCCGCTCAAATCATATGCAACGCCGGCGACAGCGACGAGCGCAGCGACAATCGTAAACAGCCACCATTGGCGACGCGCGCCTCGCCGCAAACGCCCAAGCGCCAACGACTTGGACGGCGGCCGGCGCGAGCGCAGAGTCGCTGCGCCGAGCGTGCCCGGTTCTTGATACCGAGGCCGATCCCCAGTCATCGGTGCTGTCACTAACTACTCCTCACGGGACAAGCTCTTGCGCCTCGACCCGTTCCCATCAGCTATCCACAGCCTATAGCTAAAAATCAGGCGAATTCGAGCGCAATTGTTAGTCGCAGCGGTGAAGTTATCCACAACGCGGCCTGCACTGCTCAAGCTTTTCCCGCGCAAAGCGCTGTTTGTAGCTTTGTGTGAGCGAGTGGCGAAAAATAACCAATTGAGGGCCGGGAGACATTGCAGTTTCTCGTGGGAGGTACTTAATCCTGCGAGCGACAGGTCAGGAAAAACCAATGCTCATCCAGTTGCCCAGTGGCTCGCCAGAGCCGCAGGGCCCGCAGAACGCGGAACAGTCCAGTACAACATTCGAAGCCGGGCTTCGCCGCGATCTCGCGAGTTCTCCGATCGTCTCTTATGATTCAATGCTTGGCGGCGTCGCTAAGCGCGCGATTGACCTGACGGTTTCAGTTCTTACTGCGCCAGCATGGATTCCGTTGATGTTGGCGGCCGCCAGTGTTGCGAAGCTGCGCGACCGTTCGCCAGTGTTCGTCAGCCACGAACGCGTTGGCTACGGTGGTCATTCGTTCAAGTGCTTTGCGCTGCGGATATCACCGGCATCTGAGGCCGACGAAGTCGCAAATGATCCGAAGAAGGCAAATTCTCTGGGCGCAAAGGTGGGTGGAGCGCTCGAGCGCCTGCCGCAGCTTTTCAACGTCATTCGCGGAGAGATGGCTCTGGTTGGCCCAAGCCCGCTGACACGCGAACAGCTTGAGCCGATGAAGTCGGCGCGCCGCTATTATCTAAGCGCGCGCCCTGGTGTTGTCGGCATCAGCACAATCATTGGCGGCAGCGGCGATCCTAGCCAATACAAGATCTACGCGATGTCGTGGGCGCTCACGACGGATGCGCTGATCTTCTGGGATGGCCTGCGCTCAATCTTCGATCGCCGCGAGGAGCTGTGGAATCCGAGCTTCAAGCGCGCTGAGCCAAAGCAGAGCACGAGCGGCATCGTCGTGCGTCGCCGCTCCGAACCCTGATTACGAGACGCTGTAGTAGGACTTGGACTCGTTGAAGTAGAGCGAGTCTGAATACGACTGCCAACGCGGCAGGACGTAATTCAGAGCGATACCCAAGATGTTGCCCCCAGCGGCTTCGGTCTGCGCCACAGCGGCGCGCATGGCGCCGATGTGTGTGCGGCCTGCGCGCGCAATCAGCACGGTCGTGTCGGCGCGGCCGACGACGATACGGGTTTCCGCGACAGCCAGGATCGGTGCGCAATCGAGGATGACCAGATCGTAGTGCTCGCGCAGTTCCGAGATGAGATTGCCCATTG
The DNA here is from genome assembly GCA_026400735.1 of Alphaproteobacteria bacterium. Taxonomy (GTDB): domain Bacteria; phylum Pseudomonadota; class Alphaproteobacteria; order Caulobacterales; family Aquidulcibacteraceae; genus Vitreimonas. Next base: position 8,206 of record JAPLOL010000144.1, read on the forward strand.
CGTCCGAGCCGAACACGTCGCGGGGCGTGAAGCCCGAAGCGGCGATCGGCAGGACGTGGGCGTCCGAGTTCGGATCTTTCACGATGGCTGAACGCCAAGGCGCTTCGCCGGCGAGCACTTGCAGAATGCCGACGTCCGTCTCGATATCGATGACGTCGTTGATCGATTGCTTGCGCAGGTCGCAGTCGACGACGCAAACCTTCTGACCCGACATTGCGGCGACGCGTGCGAGGCACATGGAGATCGTCGTCTTGCCTTCATCCGGTAGCGCTGACGTGACCGCCACAACCTTCGAAGACAGATCGAGCTTGGAATAGACGATGACGGTGCGTAGCACGCGCAAGGATTCCGTGAACGCCGACATTGGGCGCCCGACGAGATAACCTGACGGATGACGCTCCGCCGGCGGCATCTGGCGCATCATGCGCTTTGAGATCGTCGGGATCGACGAGATCGCCGCCACGCCGACTTTCGCTTCGAGGTCGTCGCCGTTCTTTACCGATTGGTCGAAGAGCTCGGCGATGAGGCCCGCGCCGACGCCGAACAGTAAGCCGGCGGCGAGCGCCAACAACAGCGCAAAGCGCAGCTGCGGCGAGGAAGGTTGAGCGGGGAGCGAGGCGCCCGAGAGCAAGCGCGTCGTCGGGGCGCTCATCTGAGATTGGTCAGCCGAGTTTTGGTAGCGCTGCAGGAAAGATTCATAGAGCGCGCGTGCTTCTTGGGCTTGCTGCTCTAGATCGTGCAGGCGCTGTTGGGCGTTGCCGGTGTTGACGGGCGTCGGTGCTGGCGCGGCGACCGCACGGCGCTGTTGCTGCAGCGCCTGCACGCGTGAACGGGCGCGCGCGACCTCGGCTTCCATGCTGGACTGGAACCGCTGCACTTCGCGCTCGATCTGGCTGTCGAGATCGCGGCGCTCTTGCTGGATGGCTTGAACGGCCGGGTGCGTGGGCAAATAGCGGTTTTCGAGATCTTGCTGGCGCCGGTTGATGTCGGCTTCACGTTCGCGCAGCGAGCTGATGGTGGCTGAGTTCACGACGTTTGCCAGCGCGTCGATATCGGCGCCTGACGAGCGTAGGTCGTTGAGCTGACGCAAGCGCGCTTCGCGTTCAGCCAATTCTGACTGGGCGCTTTGAAGCGACGCTTGGACATTATCGCCCTGCGTTTCCGGGACGACGACGTCGTCGGGCGTGCCGAGGCCGGACTCCAGGCGGAAGGCGTTGAGTGCGTCTTCTTTGGTTTGTACGTCTTCGCGGAGTTCCGCGAGGCGGCGCGACAGCCAGGAGTTTTCGCTCATGGCGCCGGCGGCGCTCATGTTGACTTGGCTGGCGATGTAGACGTCGGCGTAGGTGTTGGCGAGCAACTGAGCGCGCTGAGCGGTGGCTGCATGCGCGCGAATTTCGATGATACCGCTTTCGGCGCGCGGCTCGACGGTGATGGCGCTGGCCAGATCTTCGGCAAGGCCGGGCGTTTCTGCGCCGCCGGCTTGCATGCCGAGCGCCGTCGCAAGTTCGCCCATCAGAGCAGGAGAACGCAGCAGGGCAACTTCAGCATCGATCGGCGAAATTTGCGCGGTCGCCGTCGCTGCCGGTTGATTCAAGATCAACATCGACGTCGCGGTGTAAACGCGTGGCTGCAGCATGATGATCGCGAAGGTCAGCACGGCCACGGCTGCACTGCCGGCAGTCATGAGCCACATGCGCCGGCGGAACATGTTTTTCGCGGCCGTGAGGCCGAGCATATCAGCAAGGCCTCGCGGAGCGTCTTTCCGTGAGTTCTGCACCGGTTCTCTATTGACCACGTTCATATGGTTCACGCGCGGCCCATTTCTTGGTGCTCGAGTTGAACGGCGAGGAAGGCATTAAGCCTAGCATTGCTGCAAAGCCAATGTCGTCATCAAGCCGTCGCTATGCACGCTTTGCGCCGCGCGAACGTGTCGAAAAGGGCGCGGCGCTGAATTAACCGCGTTCGGCTTTTTAGAAGATGCGCTCGCCGATGCGGACCGTGTCGCCAGGCAGAACCGGCGTTGCCACGGTGAGCGGATAAGAGCGCTCAACGTTCTCATTCGCGTGACGGATGAAAACGCGGCTACGATTCGCGCGATAGGTGAATCCGCCCGCCGTCGCCACCGCGTTCGGGACCGTCAGGCTGGCGGAATAGGCGTAGGTGCCGGGGCGCGTGACTTCGCCAAGGATGAAGAACGGCCGGTAGTTCGTCACTTCCACCGCCACGCTCGGGCTTCGCACGTAGGTGGAGAGCGCGCTTTGGAGCGCTGTGGTGAATTCTGGGACCGTGAGGCCGCTGGCGCGGATCGAGCCGACCAGGGGATAGGCGATCGCACCTTGCGAACCGACGGTGAACGGACCGGTTAGGTCCGGTTCGTTAAACACCGTGATGCGGATCTGGTCGCCCGGGCCAAGGCGATACTCGACGGGTTCGGCCGCCGTCTCGCTGGTGGCGGGCGCCATTGTGGAGCACGCGCCGAGGGCGCCGGCGCCAGCGGTAAGAGCCAGTGAACGCAGGAAAGCGCGACGGGTGTGCCAGATTGGCGATTTCATGAAGTCCGATCCTCGCGGCGTTCCTACGCCATCGCCTTTTGGAAGCAAAGCAGGGGCCAGCGGGCACTGCACGGGCGCGACAATTTTCCTGGGCGCTGTGTTGGACGTATCGCAGTGCGCGAGCGGTTAGGGTTGCTATGCGCTTCAGAAGCGCAATTCGGGAACTGAGTTGCGGGAGCGCGGGCCGAGTGATGTGATCGCAGCGTGAGCGTGCTGCGGCTCTTCCAACGGTCCAAATCGCCCGTCGCGAGATTTCTCGACGGACGGGTAGGGTATGCCGTTGGCGACATCCACGGCCGTTCGGATCTGCTTGCGGACATGATCGCGCTCTTGGAAGCGCGCTCCATCGACGACACCCGCCTGGCTGGGCCGCCGATCGTGATCTTCCTGGGCGATTACGTTGATCGCGGTCACGACAGCGCGGGCGTGCTCGGCATGTTGGCGGCGGGTAAGCCGCGGCATTGCGAATGTCGCTACCTGCGCGGCAACCACGAACAATCACTGATGGCCTTTCTGGATAACCCGATGGGCACTCGAGGTTGGCTACTGCAGGGCGGCGCCGAGACCGTGATGTCGTACGGCGTGCGTCCGCCGCCGTTTAATGGGTCGGCTCAGGCTTGGCAGGACGCGGCCGACGAGCTGCGCGCCCGCATCCCGACCGCTCACATCGATTTTCTGAACGGACTCGAGCGCTACATCGAACTTGGCGACTACGCGTTTGTGCACGCCGGTGTCGACGATACCCGCTCGCTCGCAGATCAATCGGATGAGGCGCTCTACTGGAGCCGCGATGCGTTCATCACGTCCAAGCGCTCCTTCTCTCACCGTGTCGTTCACGGCCATACGCCGGTAGATCAGCCGTACGCCGACGCCCGCCGCATTGCTGTGGATACCGGGGCCTATGCCTCGGGAACGCTCACCGCGGCCCGGTTCGAGGGAGAGGCTGTCACCTTCGTGTCCGTCCGCCGGCCGAACGTGACCGTTTCGACGCCGTCTCGAACGGTCTTGGCCAATCAGGTCGATTGGGGCTAGGCGCGGCGCGAGGTCCGCTTGTTCACCTGCGCGGCGCGGTTTACACCGCCCACCGAACAGGAGATCGCGGCATGGCGCAGAGCGGCGCACACGGAAACATGGACATCCAAGACCAGAAGGCGACCTTCCACGCTTTCCTCATGGCATCGGTATGGACCGGCGGTCTGATTATCCAATTGGTTGGTTTGTTGACGCTTGCGTTCGCGATTGGCGCGGGATGGTGGCCGGGCCTTGCGGTATTCGTCGTGGTCGGCGTCGCGTTTGGTTTGGCGTTCCGGCTTTCGGGTGTGTATTGGGCCGTCCAGGTCGCACTGTGGGTGCTTTTGGGGCTGGGTGGCCTCATCACAATGGCGCTGGCGGGCTGATCGTTGAAGATCTCCGTCCTCAAGGAAAGTGCGCCTGGGGAGACCCGGGTCGCGGCGACGCCAGAGACGGTGAAAAAAATCGTGGGGCTTGGCCACACGGTGACGGTTGAAGCCGGCGCCGGACAGCGCGCGAGCTTTCCCGATGAGCAGTACAAAGCCGCGGGCGCTGAGGTCAGCGCTGATGGCGGCATTGGCGGCGCCGATTTGGTTGTGAAGGTGCGCCGTCCGAGTGATGCGGAGATCGGCAAGATCAAGGCAGGTTCGGGCTTCGCCGCATTGCTGGAGCCTTACGGCGACAAGGCGGCGATCGAAGCGCTCGCGAAGGCGAAGGTTGACGCGGTTGCGATGGAATTCATTCCCCGCATTTCGCGCGCGCAATCGATGGACGCGCTGAGTTCGCAAGCCAATCTCGCCGGATATCGCTCCGTGATCGAAGCGGCGGGCCTCTATGGTCGTGCGTTTCCGATGATGATGACGGCTGCAGGCACGATCGCCGCGGCGAAGGTTTTCGTCATGGGCGTTGGCGTTGCTGGCCTGCAAGCGATTGCCACGGCGCGGCGCCTCGGCGCTGTTGTGACCGCAACCGACGTGCGCCCGGCTACGAAAGAACAAGTGGCTTCGCTCGGCGCCAAGTTCGTCGCGGTTGAAGACGAAGAGTTCAAGCAGGCTGAAACCACCGCTGGTTACGCCAAGCCGATGAGCGCCGAGTATCAGGCCAAGCAAGCTGCGCTGGTGACTGAACACATCGCCAAGCAAGACATCGTCGTCACGACGGCGTTGATCCCAGGTCGCGCTGCGCCGGTGCTGGTCACCGAAGCGCAGGCCAGATCGATGCGCCCCGGTTCAGTGATCATCGATCTCGCTGTCGCGCAGGGCGGCAATTGTCCGCTCTCGAAGCCGGACGAACTCGTTGAAATCGGCGGCGTGAAGATCATGGGCTTCACCAATTTGCCGGCGCGGCTGCCGTCAGACGCGTCTTCGCTCTACGCCAAGAACTTGCTCGCGCTGTTGCCGCTGCTCACTGACAAAGACAGCAAAGCTTTCGCACCCGCTTGGGATGACGAAATCATAAAGGGCGCTATGTTGAGCAAAGCTGGTGTGCTTGTGCATCCGCACTTTGCTCCAAAGACCGCTGCGTGATTATCGACCTGGAATATGCAGTCGCGACGGTCGCCGGCATGACGGCGATAGCGCTCGTATTTCTGCCGCTCGTATACATCGCTCGACTGCCGGCTTGGGTGTCTGCGCTTCCAGCGCTCGCCGCGATCGGCGGATTTGGAATGTTTCGTTCATCTACCGTCTTCGAATACGGCTTCGAGCCCTACACGCGCATCGATGCGCCGTATTTCATTCTCGGTGCTGCGATCTCCGGAATGGTGTGTGCGGCCGTGTCGAGATTTTCCTTCAGCCACGCGCTTGTGTGGCAGTTGTCAGCGCTCGCTTCTGTCGCTCTTTGCTGGGCGCTCGGCGCGATAGCGGCGTTCCCCGTTGTGGCGTTTCTCACGGGCGCGGCGATCGGCCTTTTCCGCATTCACTCGCTTCGCACATCGATCGCGCTCTATTCGGTCGTTGCGTCGTGGCTTATGTTCGTCGTGGTCGCTCTGCACCCTGCGATGTGGGGAGAACTGGAACTCGGCGCGTTTGTCCGGAACAATCTGCCGCTCGCTCTCGCGCCCGTTGCTTTCGGCATGGGAATTCAGCTGGGCGCTGCGTTGCATCGGCGTATGATTGAAGCGCACCTGAACGCCCTTCGCGTCAAGGCTGAGTTGGAATTTTCCACCTTCGTCGGGCGCCTTTGGCCCGAACCCGCTACGAGAAACGCATGAACGACGTCGAATTCGAGAAGCGCTATTACGAGGCGTGGAACAAGCGCGATCTCGACGCGATTTGTGCGCTCTATGCCGACGATATCGAGTTTTCGTCGCCTTACATCGCGGCGCTTGGGTTCTCACCGGATGGCGTGATCCACGGCAAGGATTTGCTGCGGCTCTATTTTGAGAAAGCGCTCGAACGCGCGCCTGATCTTACCTTTGCGCCGGAGGCACTGCTTGTCGGCGCGCGCGGCCACACGTTGATTTACCGCAATCATCGTGGCGCGCGCACTGCTGAAACTCACGAGACCGATGGCGTCGGACTCGTCATCCGCGCGGACGCGACCTACAGTACCGAGTAATGGTACGGAGGAACGCATGGCCGGTTTTGTTCGTAACGCGCTCATCGCGACGCTCGCCGCTGGAGCTTTGATCAGCGCGCCGGCCCAAGCGCAGAACGCGAGCCAAGCGCAGGACCTCAGCAATTGTGCGGGTGCTGTCGCCGCCGTCGGTAATCTTGATGTGCTGACCTTTCCACGCGGCGCGACGGGCGAGTGGTCGCTCGTGCTCGGCCGCATTCTTGAAGCGCTCAATGTTGAAGAGGGCGTCGAAGGCATGACCGGCCGCTACGCTGCCAGCGCCGCTAAGGGCTTCTGGCTCGAGCAACCTGCCGCTGATCGCACCGCAGCTGCGAACCAATGTCGCGCTCGTTTCGCTTCGTAAGCGCTGGCGACTACTATCGGTTGACCCGGCGCGAATTCCGCCTCTTAGTCCCTCGCGAAGAATCCGTTCCGAGGGGCCTATGGAAGCGGTTGATCCTTTTGTTTTCTATCTCGCCATCTTCGTGCTGGCGATTTTCGTCGGCTACTACGTCGTCTGGTCGGTAACGCCGGCTCTGCACACGCCATTGATGGCCGTCACCAACGCCATCTCATCCGTGATTATCGTAGGCGCGCTCATCGCTGCGGGTGCAAGCGCGATGACTGATGGTGGCTGGATCGCCAAGGGCGCGGGCGGCTTGGCGGCTGGCCTTGCGGCGGTGAACATCTTCGGCGGCTTCTTGGTCACGCAGCGCATGCTCGCGATGTACAAGAAAAAAGAGAAGAAGTGACGTGAGCCCGGCCGACTGGCGCGCGCTGATCGAAGCTTACCTCGACGGACGTCTCTCCGCCGAGGCGTTCATGCGCCGCTTTGTCGACGGCTGGCGCACGACTGGCGGGCTTGTTCCGCGCGCGATCGCAGCGTTGCAGCCGACTGTCGAGGCGTTCGAGTCAGAGGTGCTCGAAGCTGGCGAGGAGGGCGCCGTCAGCGATGACGAACTGCGCCAAGCCGCGCAGAGCGCGCTCGCCAATCTCAGCGAAGAGCCGCCAGTAGCGCCGCATACCTTTGATCGCACACGCGCGCGCGAAGACATGCGGCGGTTTCAAATTCAAATGCGCGGTTGCGCTGGGCTTGGTTGCATCATTGCGTTGATCTGGGTCGCGCTCTGCTTGCTGCAGATCAATTTCGTGATCGAGTGGATCCACGCCAACGTTGTCGACAATGTCTGGCTCTCTGCGGTGATCGGCTTTTTCCTCGCGTTTGTGCCGATCGTCGGCAACATCCTCGCGTTTCTCGGCGCCACCCAAGAAGGCTGGTCAGCATGGCTCGCCGCTATCGTTTTCTTCGCCGCGCCTGCGGTGACCATTTTCTCCGGCTGGTCGCGCTATCGCCAGTTCGGACCGCCTAGGGGCTGATATGAACGCTGACCTTGCAGCACTGCTGTATCTTGTCTCCGGGGTGCTTTTCATCCTGGCGCTTCGCGGGCTTTCGAGCCCTGAAACCAGCCGCCAAGGCAACAATTTCGGCATGCTCGGCATGGCGATCGCTATCGTGACGACGCTGTGGCTCGTCGGGCCCGATACGACGACGTGGTTCATCATCGTTGCAGCGATTGCCATTGGCGGCGGCGTCGGCGCCTTCATCGCGCGCTCGATCAAAATGACGGCGATGCCGCAACTGGTTGCCGCGTTTCACTCACTCGTTGGTTTGGCCGCAGTCGCAGTCGCGGCGGCGGCGTTTTATGCGCCCGAGAGCTTTCACATCGCCGACGAGGGCGTTGGCGCCTATCTGGTGCGCACGCCGATTCACGTTCAGTCGCTGATTGAGTTGTCGCTAGGCGCCGCGATCGGCGCTGTGACGTTTACAGGCTCGGTCATCGCGTTCGCCAAGCTCAACGGCAACATGTCGGGTGCGCCGATCATTTTGCCTGCGCGCCACATCATCAATATCGGCATCGGGCTCGCGATCGTCGCGCTCATCGTCATGATGATCCAGTCGCACGGCACGACGGAATGGCACTTTTGGGCGCTCGCAATTCTCTCGCTCCTGATCGGCGTGCTGCTGATCATTCCGATTGGCGGCGCCGACATGCCTGTCGTCGTTTCGATGCTGAACTCCTATTCGGGCTGGGCGGCGGCGGCGCTTGGATTCACCTTGGAGAACGTCGCGCTGATCATCACTGGTGCGCTCGTCGGCTCGTCCGGCGCGATCCTCAGCTACATCATGTGCAAGGCGATGAACCGCAGCTTTATCAGCGTCATACTTGGGGGCTTCGGCGCCGCCGACGGCGCGACAGCCGCGAGCACCGGCGTTCAACGCCCCTACAAAGCGGGCAGCGCGGACGATGCGGCCTTCATTATGAAAAACGCGTCCAAGGTCATCATCGTGCCGGGCTACGGCATGGCGAGCGCGCAAGCGCAGCACAGCGTGCGAGAAATGGCGGACATGTTGAAGAAGGAGGGCGTCGACGTGAAATACGCCATCCACCCGGTTGCGGGCCGCATGCCGGGTCACATGAACGTGCTGCTGGCCGAAGCCAACGTGCCGTACGACGAAGTGTTTGAGCTTGAGGACATCAACAACGAGTTCAGCACGGCTGATGTGGCGTATGTGATCGGCGCCAACGACGTCACCAATCCAATTGCGAAAACAGATCCCAAGAGCCCGATCTACGGCATGCCGATCCTCGACGTGGAGAAGGCGAAGACTGTTCTGTTCGTGAAGCGCAGCATGGGCGGTGTCGGCTACGCCGGCGTCGATAACGAGCTCTTCTATCGCGACAATACGATGATGTTGTTGGGCGACGCGAAGAAGATGACGGATGAGATCGTAAAGGGGCTTTAGGCGCCGAACGCTTGAAAGAAACGTACGGCCTCCAGTGCTTCGAGCTCGACCTCGAAAAGTCTTGGGCTTTGCTAGACGAGACAGAGTTCGACGCGACCTCGGACTCATTCGCCTTTTACAACCCAGATCTCGATGTGCGGCTGTATGTCTTTGGTGAGCGCATAGACGCTTCGGGACGCGATCTCTTCGAGCTTGCCACCGGCATGAACGGAGCCGCGCTCAATGGTGTAGCAAAGGCCGTCGAAGAACTTGGTGGCTCGGTGCTCATCGACCAGAGTATGGGCGTTGCGGACACAGAAACGGGCTTCGACATTGACGTGATTGCAGAGGTGGCCGGACCGCCTGGCGTTCAACAGCGCATGCTGGTCGTGGCGATCATCAATTCGGTTGTTGCCGTCTATGTCCGCTTGGAGTCGGCCACGCAAATGGGTGGCGATCTGCGTATCTTGTGGCGAAACCTACGGCCCGGTTTGTTTCTAGCGGAGCCGGCTCCGCCGGAGGAGTGAGCATGCGGCGTCTGCAAGTCGGAGCTGCACTTCTGGCGATTGTTGTCGCCGCGTTCCTCGGCCTCAGCTCCTGCGCGAACAGTCTGATCTACCATCCGAACACTGAGGTCGTTGCACCGAATTTTCCGCGCACGGAAGCGGTGCGCATCGCGACCGAGGATGGCGAGTCGCTTGTCGCTTGGTATCGCGCGCCGGAGGAGGGGCAGCCGATCTTCCTTTTCTTTGACGGCAATAGCGGGCGGCCGCAGATTTGGGGTGGTCGATGGCGGCGCATCGCTGAAAGCGGTGCTGGCTTTCTCGCGGTCTACTACCGTGGCTATTCGGGTTCGACCGGGCGGCCAAGCGAGCGCGGTTTGCACATTGATGGCCGCGCTGGTTACGATTGGCTCACTGCGCATGGGTATGCCGCGGGCGACATCATCATCCACGGATTTTCGCTCGGGTCGGGCGTTGCAACGCGCCTTGCAGCGGAGCGTCCCGCGCGTGCGCTCATTTTGGAAGCGCCGTTCACCGGCGTCGACGATGTCGCCGCGGCACAGTTCTCACCGCTAGCGCGGTTCGTTGTCAGCGATAGCTTTCCGTCGCGCGACTACATCCGCGACGTTCATATGCCGGTGCTTATCGTACACGGCGATCGTGACAAGGTGGTGCCGTTTGAACAAGGTGAGCATTTGTTCGAGCTCGCCAATGAGCCCAAGCAATTCGTGCGCATGCCCGGCTCCGATCACGCCACCCTCGTGCGCGATGGCATGTATCCGTACATCGAAGCGTTTCTGGCTCAACATCCCGCGGAGTGAGCATGGCCGAACCGAAGACCAAACCGACCAAAGCGTCTGTCGCTGCGTTTCTCTCGGCGATCGAGCATGAGCAACGGCGTAAGGATGCGAAGGCTGTCGACAAAATCATGCGCGACGTCACAGGCAAAAAGCCGGTGATGTGGGGCGACGCTATCGTTGGCTATGGCAGCTATGAGACTAAGAGTGGGGATTGGCCGCGTCTCGGGTTCTCGCCGCGCAAAGCCAACCTCGTTCTCTACATCATGCCGGGTTTCAAAGAGGCCGCGCCGATTTTGAAGAAGCTCGGCAAGCACAAGATTGGCGGGAGCTGTCTCTACATCAACAAACTGGCTGATGTGGATGAGGCGAGTCTGCGCGCGCTTGTGAAGGCGTCATGGGAGAACATGGCGGCCAAGCACGGATAATACGGACCGCCGGCGAGACGCTGGCGGTCCGTGTTGTGCTACCAAATCGTGACGCGATCCGCTGGCGGCAGATAGAGCGCATTCTCCGGCGTGACGCCGAACGCTTCGTACCACGCAGCCATATTGCGCACGACGCCGTTGACGCGGAAGTTTGGCGGCGAGTGCGGGTTGGTCAGCACCAGATTGCGCAGCGCTTCGTCGCGATATTTTGAGCGCCAGGCTTGCGCCCAGCCGAGGAAGAAGCGTTGCGTGCCGGTGAGGTTATCGCGCACCGGCGCTTCTCGCCCGTTCAATGAAAGCTCGTAAGCGCGTAGCGCGACTTGCAATCCGCCATTGTCGCCGATGTTCTCGCCGAGTGTGAGTCGGCCGTTGACGTTCAGGCCGGGCAACGCTTCGAAGCCATCGTATTGCGTCGCGAGCGCGCCCGTTACGCGCTGGAACGCCGCCACGTCCTCTGGGCTCCACCAATCACGCAACACGCCGCGCGCGTCTGACTTGGCGCCTTGGTCGTCGAAGCCGTGGCCCATTTCATGACCGATGACGCCGCCGATGGCGCCGTAGTTGACGGCCGCGTCCGCGTTTGGATCGAAGAATGGCGGCTGCAAGATCGCCGCGGGGAAGGTGATGACGTTCAGCACCGAATTGTACGACGCGTTCACGGTTTGCGGCGTCATATTCCATTCGCCGCGATCGACGGGGCGCCACAGGCGCGCTGTCGCCCAATCGCCGTTGAATTTGTTGGCGCGTTTGAGGTTTCCGTAAGCGTCGTCAGCCACGGCTTCCAGGCCGGTGAAGTCGCGCCACTTATCGGGATAGCCAATGCGCGGCACGAACGCAGCGAGCTTTTCTTGCGCGACGACTTTCGTGGCGGCCGTCATCCATGGCGATTGATCGATGCGCTGCGAGTATGCGCGGCGAAGGTTTTCGACCAACTCCAACATTTGCGCTTTGGCTTCCGGCGGAAAGTGACGCTGCACGTAGAGTTGGCCAACAGCTTCGCCCATCGTGTTGTCGATGACATCGACTGCGCGCTTCCAGCGCTCTTGTTGTTCGGGCTGGCCGTTTAGCGTGCGTCCGTAAAAATCGAAGTTCGCGTCATCGATCGCGCTTGGCAGTACGTCCGAGCTGCCGCTGATTAAGTTGTAAGTGAGATAGTCGCGCCAAGTGGCGACGGGCGTCGCGAGGAAGAGCTGCGCCAGCGGCGCCATGGCGCTGAGTTCGCGCACCACCACTTCCGTCGCTTCGCCCATGCCGGCTGCATCGAGCCCAGCGTCCCACGGGAAGTTTGGGGCAATGGCGCGGAGCTCTGCGCGTGATTTCAGATTGTAGGTGCGGTCGCGCTGGCGGCGATCGGCGACAGGCCAGTGTAGTTCGGCGATCTGGGTTTCCAGCGCCATGATTGAGCGAGCTTTGGCTGCGCCGTTGGTTTGCCCCGCCAAAGTGAGCACGCGCTCTATGTAGGCTACGTAAGCGGTGCGGTTCGCTTCACCGTCTGCGCGGCGATAATATTCGCGCTCAGGAAGGCCAAGACCGGCGTGGGTGAAGGTGACGACGTAGCGTTGCGGATTGCGCGCATCGAGGCTTGCGAACGCCACGATTGGCCCGTTGGTTGGGATGTCGTTGCGCGCCATGGCGCGGATGACATCCTCGTGGGTTCGGATCGCGGCGATGCTTGCGAGATCCTCTTGCAATGGCGCAAGGCCGCGCGCGTTGATCGCGTCAGTGTTGAGGTAGGCGTTGTAGGTCGCGGCGATGCGTTGCTGCGCTGATCCTGGGACGCCCCCTGCGAGCGCTGTTTCTTCGATGATGACGCGTTGGTCCCGCGTCGCCTTTTCGGCAAGGATGACGAACGTGCCCCAGCTGCGCTGGTCATTCGGAATTTCGGTGGTGTCGAGCCAGCGGCCGTTGCAATAGCGGAAGAAGTCATTGCCTGGCTGAACGCTGGCGTCACCGGCGGTGAGGTCGAGGCCGTAGGCGCCGATGGCGGCGCTGCTGCCGCTGGTTGAGCCGGCACCCTCGCCTGACGTTCCGGTTGCGCAGCCTGCTGCGAGCGCGAGCGAAGACGCGCCAAGAGCGCGCCGAGTGAAGCTAAGCATGAGATCCCTCCAAGGTGGCGGGATCATCGGGGTCCAGGCGTGGGCGAACAAGAGCGAGGCGGGCCGTCAGCCGCTCCAAACCGCGCCTTGATCGCAAACCGGCCCAGAAACTGACCAAGAAAAAGGGGAGCCCGGAGGCTCCCCTTGATCGCTTTGGCTTGTCGCCAGCGCCTACCAGATGGTGACGCGGTCGGCCGGCGCGAGATAGAGCGCATCGCCCGGTTGGACGTCGAACGCGGCGTACCAGCTGTCCATGTTCCGCACTGTGCCGTTGCAGCGATAGATCGACGGTGAGTGCGGGTCGGTCAGGATTTGGTTGCGCAGCGCCGGGTCGCGGATGAGCGCGCGCCAGGCTTGCGCCCAGCCCAGGAAGAAGCGCTGATCGCCGGTGATGCCGTCGATCGTCGGCGCCGCTTGGCCGTTCAGTGAGAGCTGATAGGCGTGACGCGAGACTTGCAGGCCGCCGTTGTCGCCGATGTTTTCACCAAGCGTGAGGCGGCCATTGACGTGGATGCCTTCGAGCGGTGTGAACGCATCATACTGCGCCGCCAAACGATCCGTCACTTGCGTGAAGGCGGCGACGTCGCTGGCGTTCCACCAATCGCGCAGCACGCCTTGTGCGTCCGACTTGGCGCCTTGGTCGTCGAAGCCGTGGCCCATTTCGTGACCGATGACGCCGCCGATGGCGCCGTAGTTCACGGCCGGATCGGCATTCGGATCGAAGAATGGCGGCTGCAGGATCGCGGCCGGGAAGACGACTTCGTTGAACGTCGGATTGTAGTACGCGTTCACCGTTTGCGGCGTCATGAACCACTCGTCCTTATCGGTCGGACGGGCGAGGCGCGCGAGGTCGAAGTTCCAATCGAAGATGCCTTGGCGCTTGGCGTTGCCGAACGCGTCGTTGGCGCGGACTTCGAGGCCTGAATAATCACGCCAGCGATCCGGGTAGCCGATCTTCGGACGGAAGGTCGCGAGCTTTTCGCGCGCAGCGACTTTGGTCTCCGCTGACATCCAGCTCAGTGCGTCGATGCGCTGGCCATAGGCCGTACGCAGATTTTCGACGAGCTGACGCATTTGCTCTTTGGCTTCCGGCGGGAAGTGGCGTTGCACGTAGATCGAGCCGATCGCCTCGCCGAGTGCGCCGTTCACCGCTTGCACTGCACGCTTCCAACGCTCGCGTTGCTGCGGTTGGCCAGACAGTGTCGTGCCGTAGAAAGCGAAGACTTCCGCGTCAATGTTCGACGGCAGGATCGGCGCGTTGTTACGCACCAGGTGGTAGGTGAGGTAGGACTTCCAGGTCGAAACCGGCGTGCGCACGAACAGCGTCGCCAGCGGGCCCATCGCCGAAAGTTCAGCGACAACCACTTCTTGCGCGCCCCCGAGGCCAGCGGCTTCAAACGAAGCATCCCACGGGAAGTTCGGCGCCAGCGCGCGGATTTCGGCGCGCGTTTTCAGGTTGTAGGTGCGGTCGCGGTCACGGCGGTCGGCGATCGGCCAATGACGCTCGGCGATTTGTGTTTCCAGCGCAACGATGCGGCGGGCTTGCGCGGCGGCGTTGCTTTGGCCCGCGAGGGTGAGGAGGCGCTTGATGTGCGCTTCGTACTCGCGGCGGATGTTCGGGAATTCACCGTCGGTGCGGCGATAGTATTCACGCTCCGGCAGGCCGAGGCCCGCTTGCGTCATGTTGCAGATGTAGCGGTTCGGGTTGCGATCATCGAGACCGACGTAAACAGCGATCGGCGAGTTCACGGCGACGCCGGGCGTTGCGATGAGGCGGATCGTTTCTTCGTGCGTGCGCAGACCTTGGATTTGCGCCAGCTCGCCTTGCAGCGGCGCAAGGCCGGCAGCGTCGATCTGCTGTTGGTTCAAGAATGAGTTGTAGAAGTCGGCGATCTTTTGCTGGTTCGTGCCAGGCGCGCCACCGGCGAGCGCAACTTCTTCGATGATCACGCGGGCGTCGTTGTCGGCTTTTTCGCGCAGGATATCGAACGTGCCCCAGCGGGTGCGGTCGGCAGGGATCTGCGTGTTCGCGAGCCACGTGCCGTTGGCGTATTTGAAGAAGTCATCGCCCGGCTTCACGCTGGTGTCGCGCGCTGAGAGATCGACGCCCCAAGCGCCGATTGCTGCTGGTGGGCGCGCGGTTGTCGTCGTCGGTTCAGTCGTAGTGGCGGCGCCCGTGGCGCAACCGGCCAATAGCGCGACCGACGACGCGCCCATGGCGCGGCGAGTCAAAAACATCATTGAGTACCCTCCGAAGGTGTGTTCGTTATTCCGCCGCTGCGAGTTTGCGGCGTCCCCCATACAAGCGCCCGTAGAAGCCAAACAGGCCCACGAAGACGCGTTTTATGTCGATCCCGATCATGTAGAAGGCAGGCGTCAGGATCAAGGTCGCAGGCATACAGATTAGGACGCCGAAGGCCAAGCTGATCACCATCGGTTTCAAGAATTGAACGATGGCCGCGTTCTCCAGGATCATCGGCGAGGTGCCGATGAATTCCGTGACGGAAGTGAGGAAGATCTGCCGGAAACGGGAGACCGAGGCCTCAGTGATCCCGCGCTCGGCCTTCACGCGCATGACCTGGAAGCCGATGGCCTCAAGCTCTTGGGCGCGCTCGCGGTATTCTGGGCCGTCAAACCGCATCTGGTGCGAGGTGCGCAGCTCAATCGGCCCACGCTGGAAGCCGGATTCTGCGCCTTCGACGATCATCTCTTCGTGCGGTTCGAGATCGGGCGCGAGGCCGATATATTCTAGCACCTGGCCGTTGGGCAGCGTGATCTCGTGGGGTTCCCACTCGGTGTCTTCCGGCAGTGCTTGGCCTGAGCCTTTCAGACGCACCACGAAGTAACCGCGGATCTGGTTGCAGCGATCCACCAACACGACGTTGTCGTTCACGACGACGCCAATGGCGGCAACAAGGCCGAGCCATGAGAACAGCGCAAAACTGATCCCGAACATCAAGTGGCCGAGTAGGGCGCCAACGATCGAGAACGGAATGACGCACAAGATCATGAGCGGCTGCGCGTAGGAGCGGAACGTCACGGCGAGCAAGAAGTAGATCGCAGCAAACGCCATGCCCATCAGCAGCAGGAATTCATTCATGAACTCCTGTTGGCCTTCGGCCTCACCGATAGCGCGACGCGAGACGGTCGAGAAGCGCGCCTCGAAAGCGGGCCAATACTGTTCGTCTAGCGTACGCATGATCTCAGCGCGCCCTTCGGCGTTGACGAGGTCAGCGGTGACGAGGATCGAGCTCTGACGTTGGCGGCGGTCGAGACCAGTGACGCCTGGCGCGAACTCCCACGTCGCGACACTCGCCAGCGGCACTTCGCGGCCATCCGACGTGCGGATGCGGAAGGAGCCGAGGCTTTCCAACGTGCGCCGATCATCGCGCGGGTAGCGGATGTAGACGCGAACGTCGTCGCCGTTGCGCGGCAGGCGCTGTGCTTCTTCGCCGAAGTAAGCTTGGCGGACCTGGCGCGTCACGTCGATGAGCGTGATGCCGAGCTGTTCGGCGCCTGGCAGCAAAGTGAAGCGTAGTTCTTCGTTCGCCGCGTCTTGGCTGTCGCGCACGCTGGTTACGCCTTGGAATTGCAGCAGGCGCGCTTTCAGGTCTTCGACCGCGACGTCGAGGTCTTCCTTGTTGTCGCTGATGAGAGCCAAGTCGATCGATGGCGAGCCGGAGCCCGAAAGCGAGAAGCTCACTTGGTCGGCGTCTGGCACTTCGCCGAGCAATTGTTCGAGGCGCTCGGTGATATTGCGCGAGCGCATCTGTGGACGCGTTTCGGGCGGCGTCAGGCCGACATAGGCCTGGATCGTGTTCTCATTGATGAACTGACTCCACGAACGCACGACACCGCGCGAGTTCTGGTGGGTGAGTGGATCAACGTAAGCGTTCTCAGCGGTTTCGTGTTCGAGCGCGAGGCGCGCGGCGTCGAGCTGAGCGCTGACTTGCTCCATGCGCGAGAACGGGGTCGTTTGCGGCAGTGTGATGTTCGCCACCATGAAGTCGCCTTCGACTTCGGGCATGAATGTTTGCTTCACGCGGCCCGAAATCATGAGGCCGATGCCTAGAACCATGATGACGACGAAAACTGCCCAGGTCAGGTAGCGCAACCTCACAGCGGTGCGCACCAGTGGGCCGTGCAGATTTTCGGCGACCCAGACGACTGAGTTTGCGCATTTTTGTTGGATGCGCATCAAGCGCGCGCCAATGCCCTGGCCTTGCGGATCGGGCTTCGTCACGTGCGCTAAGTGCGCGGGCAGAATGATCAAGCTTTCGATCAGCGAAAACACGAGCGTCGAGATCACGACCATCGAGATGGCGCTCGTGAACTGACGCACTTCGCCGGAGAACATCATCATTGGTGCGAACGCGATCATGGTTACGAACACTGAGGCGACGAGAGGCTTCAGCACCATTTGGGTCGCGAGGATCGCAGCGTCGGCGCCGTGGTGGCCTTTTTCGGCGCGCTCATACACGGCTTCGCCGACGATGATTGCGTCGTCGACCATGATGCCCAGCACCAGGAGGAAGCCGAACACGCTCATAAAGTTTAGCGACACGTCGATGTAGGGCAGGATGAAGAACGAGCCCGCGAACGCGGTCATAACGCCCAGTGTCGACCAGAACGCCACCTTCGGGTGCAGCGTCAGAAGCAGCAGAAAGAAGATGAGGAAGAAGCCCTGCGCCGCGTTCTGGAAGAGCAAATTCAGAAGTTCGTTGTAGCCCTCGGATTCGTCGTTCACCATCGTCAGCTGGAGGCCTTGTGGCAGCGTCGTGCGGAACTGCTCCAGTGTCTCGTCGACGGCTTTCTTCGTATCCCAGATATTGAACTGGTCGGCCGTCTGCAGCGCCACCAGCATCGCCGGCTCGCCGTTCATGCGCGAATAAAGATTGGAGTCCACGAAGCCGTCATTGACGGTCGCGACGTCGCCAACGCGCACGATGCCGCCGTCGGGCGTTTGCCGAATGATGATGTTCTCGAAATCGAGCTCGGTATCGGCGAGATTGCGGGCCTGGAGTTGGAAGTTGCCGTCAGCCGTGCGCACAGCGCCCGCGCCGGCGTTGACCGAACTCGACCGCACTGCGCGCGCGACGTCATCGAAGGTGAGGCCGAACGCTTGCAGCGAGGCCTCCGAAACTTCGATCGAAACTTCCGGCGGGCGTGAGCCCCACACTTCTGTATTGGCGCCACCGGGCAACAGCGAGATCTGATCGCGCAAGCGCTCTGCGGTATCACGCAAGGTGCGCTCATCGACATTGCCGTGCAGGCCGATGATGAACGAGGCGTTGCGGCCGACTTGGCGCGTCACGCGGATTGGATCCATCGCGTTTGGCAGGCCAGAGATGGATTCCACGCGCGAACGCACTTCTTGCGTCATGGCGTCGATATCGGCGCCTGACTCGGACTGAATGCTCACCCAGCCGAAGCCCTCGCCCGAACGCGAGCGCACCCAATCAACGCCATCAAGCCCAGCTGTCGCTTCCTCGATGCGGACGATGACCTGGCTTTCCATGTCTTCCGGGCTTGCACCCGGCCAAGACGCAGACACTTGAACGCTGTTGTCGCGTCCAGGCGGCCAGAACTCCTTCTCCATCTTGTTGAAAGAGGCGATGCCCGCGACGGCCACGAAGAACATCAGCAAGTTGCCGGCGACGGGGTTGTGTCCCCACCAAGCGACTAGGCCCTTCAGCATAAGATCAGTCCTTCAATCCTCGCAGAAGCGAGGCGAGCAATTACGGGCGAATTTCGAGGTTCGGTTGTGCAGGCGGTTGCGCGGCGACGGCGGCCGGTGGCGGGCTGGCGCCGCCTTCGCGATCAATCGGCGTCACTTCCATGCATTGGCGCGGAGAGGTGAGCACCGAGACGACGACGCGTTCGCCATCGGCGAGACCTTCGCGGAAGAGAACTTCGTCGGCCGTCGTTTGCGCGGCGCGCACTTGGCGCACGTCGATCGTGTTCTGCGGCGTGACCACATAGACGAACTCGTTGCGCTTAAGCGCGCTACGTGGGGCGGCGACGAGCGTTTCGCGGTTCGAGCCTTCGAGGCGCGTTTGTACGAACATGCCAGGTGCGAGCGGCGCAGTGTGACGTGAACCAAAGGGATCGCGCACCTCGACGACGCCGTACACCAATCGCGTGCGCGCATCGACCGAGGCTTCGGTGCGCACGAGGCGACCTTCCCAGGCTTGAATGCGGCCACCTGTAACGCTGGTGACGTGGGCAGCGGGGCCTTGGTTTGCGCTCGTTGCGCTGAAACCGACGGGCAGGCGCATCGAAGCGAGGTCAGCGTCTGTGAGCGGGACGCGGATTTCCATTGTGTCGGTTGAGAACATCACCGCCACCGGCGAGCCGGGACCGACATAATCACCAACGTTTGCGCGGCGCTCGCGCACGCGGCCCGTGAAGGGCGCGCGGATCTAGGCGCGGTTGAGATCAAGTTCAGCAGAGCGGAGCGCGGCTTCGGCGGAGGCCAATTGCGCGCGCGCTTGCGCCAGTTGCGGCTCACGAACTGCGAGCGGGGGCGGATCACCGCGACCGAGCGCTTGCCAATCTTGGCGCGCGAGTTCGCCTTCGGCTTCCTCGCGCGTAAGGCCTTCCTGCGCTTGCGCAACTTGAGCGCGCGCGCGGACGACGGCGAGTTGGTAATCGGCGGCGTCGATGCGCGCCATCACTTCGCCTTCGGTGAACGAACCGCCTTCAGCGAATTTGGGGCTCGCCCAAACGATGCGGCCAGCAACCTGCGCGGCAAGCGTGGCTTCGACGCGTGGACGCGCTTCGCCTTGGACGTTGATTGAAACCGTCGTCGGCCGCGCGTGCGCGACGGCAAATTGCACAGCCGGCGCGTGCGGCGGCTCGCCTTTTTCCTTTGCCTTAGGCCCAGTTACGATCATGACCGCGAGCAGCACCCCGCCACCGACGATCGCGACCAGCGGCGCTGCAAAGATCGCGATGCGGCGAACGACTCCGAAAAAGCCACGTGGCTTGTCCTCGTCAGGCGCTGATTGCGTCATGTTGAGATCCATCTTGTTCATGGCGTCGGTTCCCGATCTTCGTCGATCCCGCCAGTGCGGGCGCCGCCGCCTAGGGCGACGTGATAAGAAATGCGATTGGAGACGCGCGCCGCGCGCGCCGCGATGAGGCCGCGCTCCGCGTCGATGCGGCGCGTGTAGGCGTCGATCAGTTCAAACAATGTCGCGACGCCGCGCGCGTATTCGCGCTCGGCCAAGGCTTGCGCCTCGCGTGCCTCATTGGCGGCGATCGCAAACTGTTCTTCGCGAATTTGCAGCGATTGGTCGGCGCTGATCGTGCCTTCCACCTCGCGCCATGCCGCAATCGACGTGCGCACATAGTCCGCAGCTGCCGCGCGGCGATCCGCGACTGAGGCGCGGGACTCTGAGAGCAAGGCGCCGCCGTTGAAAATCGGCATCGTGATGCCGGCGACCAGATTGGTGATCATGTTGGCGCTATCGTCGATATTGTTAATCGACGGATTGGGACCATCATCCGTTAGCCCCGCGGTCCCGCGCAGCGTGAGCCGCGGCAGCATCGCAGCGCGCGCTTCGTGAATGCGAAATCCAGCTGCGCGCATGCGATGTTCGGAGGCTAGAACGTCAGGCCGGCGCTCAAGCAGATCGCCAGGTGCGCCGGCGGCGGCGAGCGGCGCGAGCTCAGGCAAAGTACCTTCAGCGCGCAGCGATCCGTCCGGATAGCGACCCATGATTTCTTGCAGCCGGCGCGATGCGACTAGGAGCGAGTCCTGTGCTTGCGCTTGAAAACCACGCGCTGACGCCACCTGGCTACGCGCCGTGCGGAGATTGAGCGAAGAGATAAGGCCGGCGTCGTAGCGGCGTTGCGTGAGGTCGAGCGCGCGTTCGCGCGTTTGCAAGTCTTCTTGCGCCAGCGCCAGCAATTGTTGGGCTTCGATCAGATCGACCCACGCGCGCGATGATTGACCTGCAATTGAAAGCCGCGCGTCGTTCAGATCTTGCCGTGCGGCGTCAGCGCTTGAGTCCGCGGCAAGCGTCTGCGCTGTCAGGCGGCCCCAGAGATCGATCTCCCAGCTTGCGACCACACTTGAGGTCAAGAACTCGGTGCGGAGGCGATCATTGTTGGGATCGCTATCGAGAACGTCCGGCGCTTCGCTGCGTGTGCCGCTAGCGCCGACGCTCAGGTTTGGCAGCAGATTGCCTCCGAATGCGCCGCGCGCGCGCCAACGTGCGGCGCGATAGCGGGCTTCCACAATTTGAAGGTCTGGGCTGCCGGCGAGCGCCTCGCGCGCCATCGTCGACATCTCAGCTGAGTTGAGGTCATCGAGCCAGGTTGCCGCAGGGGAAGCTGCAAGGTCAGCCGCGCGCTCGGCGCCAATGGCGTCAGCAGCGACGTAGGCATCCGGCTCGGGCGGGAGATTGCGCCCCGCGCACGATCCGGCCAGGGCAACAAGCCCCACGCCGACCAACAGTCGAACCCCGTTTTTCATAGTCCCTCACACTACCGCACTAGCCGCCACCCTCTCGAAAGTCAATAAATCTGTATTGAAAATCGATATGGGTTTGTCCCCAAGCAGCTAGAGCGCACCTCTCCCGTCAGCAGTGGGATGCCGACGCCCCCGTTTTTGGATGCGGCCGGCCGTGACCCACGACGAACCGACGGATTTCAGCGACGACCGTCCGCGCTTCGCTACGTCTTCTCTATGACGTTTAAGCAGGCCTGCGGCCGACACCTCGCCTTGCGCGACTCCGCGGGACCGCCCTAAGCCGGACCATGGTCACGAACCGCCTAGCACCGGGCTTCCGGTTGGAGCGCGTACCCGCCGCCGGTTGGGCCGCGGGAGCGCTGGGAGCGCTCGCCGCTTTGCTGGCAGTGACGACAAACGCCGCCGCAGCGGTGCTGATGGTTGTCGCCGCCGCTGCTGTCTATTGGGCGATGCGTGAAACACGCCGTTTCGTCATCGCGCCGTCTGCTGACGATCAGATCGAACTCGTTGGCCTTGCTGAACTCGCGCCTTTGTTGGAGGCCATGCCGGACCCCGCATTGCTGGTGGATTCCGAAGGACGCATCGTCAGCTCCAACGCCGCGGCGCGGCGTCAGATGCACTTCGAAGCGCGGGGTCAGTTTTTGACGTCGATCTTGCGCCACCCGGATGTGCTTGAAGCCGTGCAAGGCGCTGTGCGTGAAGGAGAGACGCAATCGGTTGAGTACGAAACGCCGGCGCAAGTTGACCGCCACACGCGGTGCTACGTCGCCCCGGTTACGTGGGGTGTTGATCGTGCGGCTATGCTGGTTTTTCACGATCAAACGGCCAGAATGAGCACCGAACGCATGCGTGCGGACTTTCTCGCCAATGCTAGCCACGAGCTGCGCACGCCGCTCGCTTCGCTAACTTTGTTGATTGAAACGCTCGCTGGTCCCGCGCGCGACATTAGCGCTGATCGCGAGCGGTTTTTGGCAATGATGCAGGTGCAGGCCGATCGCATGCGCCGGCTGATCGACGATCTGCTTTCGCTATCGCGCATCGAACTTGATGAACACGTGCCGCCATCCGATCGCGCCGATCTGGCGGCTGTCGCGCGCGAAGTAGCGGACTCGCTCGCGCCGCTTTTGAAGGAGCGAAACGTTACACTCGATGTGCGTGTGCCTGATGAACCCGTGCGTGTAGTCGGCGAACGTTTTCAGCTTGCGCAGGTGGTTCAAAACCTCGTCGATAATGCCGTGAAATACACGCCCAATGGCGGTGTCGTCCGCATTGAAGTGGCGCCCTCGGGCGATCGCGAAGATGTCTCCGCGCAAGCGGGACGGCGTTGGGACGAAGCGGGGCGCGTCGCGCTGCTGACGCCAGCGGCCGCCGCGAACCGCTCCTACGCGTATGTGCGTGTCGAGGATTCCGGCCAAGGCGTATCCAAGCAATTTCTCCCCCGTCTGGGTGAGC
>JAPLOL010000009.1 GCA_026400735.1 Alphaproteobacteria bacterium
TGCATTCGTAGTCCTTCTGCGGGCCAAAGATGCGCGCGCAGAAGAGACCGTCACGTTCCGGCTTGAACGTGCGGTAGTTGATCGTCTCAGGCTTCTTGATCTCGCCGAAGCTCCACGACTTGATCTGTTCGGGGCTCGCGATCGAGATCTTGATCTGATCGAACACAGGCGCCGGCGGTTGGTTGTTGCCGAAGGTGTTGTTGATCAGGTCTTGGTTCATAGCGCTCATTCTCTTTACCTTCCTTCACCCCAGTGGTGCGGCCCGGGGCTGGGCGGTGAATTTTCAAATTCGCATCCCGCGCGCCGCTTTCGCGACGCGCGGGTTAGTTCGTTTTACTCGGCTGCCTTCAGGCGCGCGCCGTCGACCAGTTCCACGTTGAGGCCGAGCGAGCGCATTTCCTTCACGAGCACGTTGAACGACTCGGGAATGCCCGCTTCGAACGTGTCGTGGCCGCGCGTGATGGCCTCGTAGACTTTGGTCCGGCCGGCGACGTCGTCGGACTTCACCGTCAGCATTTCCTGGAGCGTGTACGCCGCGCCGTAAGCCTCGAGCGCCCACACTTCCATTTCGCCGAAGCGTTGACCGCCGAACTGCGCCTTGCCGCCCAGCGGTTGCTGGGTGACGAGCGAGTACGGGCCGATGCTGCGCGCGTGGATCTTGTCGTCCACCAAGTGGTGCAGCTTCAACATGTAGATGTAGCCGACAGTGACGGCGCGCTTGAACGTCTCGCCCGTCGTGCCGTCTTTCAACATCACTTGGCCGGTTTCGGCGAAGCCTGCTTCCTTAAGCATGGCGCGGATGTCCGCGTCCTTGGCGCCGTCGAACACTGGCGTTGCGATCGGCACGCCCTTCGAGATGTTCTGCGCGAGCTCTTTCAGCTCTTCGGTCGACTTTGGCAGCTCTTCTTTGCCGTAGACGTCCTTCAGCTTGGCTTCGAGCGGCTTGCGATCGCCATCGCGTTCGAAAGTTTCGAGCGCGTGACGAACTTGCCGGCCGATGCCTGCGCAGGCCCAACCCAAGTGCGTTTCAAGGATCTGACCGACGTTCATGCGCGACGGCACTCCCAGCGGGTTCAGAACGATGTCAACGTGCAGGCCGTCATCGAGGAACGGCATGTCTTCGACAGGCACGATCTTCGAGATAACGCCCTTGTTGCCGTGACGGCCGGCCATCTTGTCGCCCGGCTGCAGCTTGCGCTTCACCGCGACGAACACTTTGACGACCTTCATCACACCCGGCGGCAGTTCATCGCCGCGGGTGAGCTTATCGACCTTGTCTGCGAAGCGGGCATCGAGACGCTTCTTGGCGTCGTCGTACTGCTTCTTCAGGCCTTCGATCTCGGCCATGCCGGTTTCGTCTTCGATGCCGAACTGCCACCACTGGCCTTTCGAGAACGGCTCGAGACCTTCGGCGGTGATCTCGCCCTTCTTGAAGCCTTTCGGGCCTGAAGCAGCTTGCTTGCCGACCAGAATTTCTTCGAGACGACCGAAGATGTTGCGCTCCAGAATCGCGAGTTCGTCGTCGCGGTCCTTCGCAAGGCGTTCGATTTCTTCCTTCTCGATCTGCAGAGCGCGTTGGTCTTTGTCGACGCCATGGCGGTTGAATACGCGCACTTCGACGACCGTACCGTTGACACCCGGCGGCAGACGCAGAGACGTGTCGCGCACGTCCGAGGCCTTTTCACC
>JAPLOL010000049.1 GCA_026400735.1 Alphaproteobacteria bacterium
CTTAGCAAGGTTGAAGCGGGCGTTGCTCGTCTTCCCTTTCCCGACTGACGACATGGGGAATTCATGGACATCCGTTTTGTGACCGCTGGCAGCGGCGACGTTGTGGCGGTGATGGCGACCGACGGGGGCGACCTGCTCGCCGCCGGCAAGGCGCTGGATACGGCAGCTGGCGGTCGTAGCGCCAAGGCCATGAAGGCTGCGAATTTCCAAGGCGGGGCCGGGCAGGTCACCGACGTCCTGGCGCCGGACGGCGTCGATTTCGCCCGCGTGCTGGTGATTGGCGTCGGCAAGGCCGATGGCGCGGACGGTATGGCGGTGGAGCGCTGGGCCGGGCACGCTGTAAAGCGGGTGCTGACCTCGGGCGCCGAAAAGCTCGTGCTGCAGCCTGACGCGCTGCCGAGTGTTTCAAAAGCCGAAGCCGGTTCGCACGCCGCTATGGGTGCGCGTCTCGCCGCTTATCGCTTCGACACCTACCGCACGAAGTTGAAGCCCGATCAAAAGCCGTCGCTCACCGTCGTGGAGATCGCGATGGATGGACCCGCTGCCGCGAAGGCGCGTGCGGAAAAAGATGCTGCGATCGTTGAAGGCGTGTTCTTCGCGCGCGATCTTGTCAGCGAGCCACCGAACGTTCTCTATCCCGAGACCTTCGCTGAGCGCCTCCGCGATCTCGAAACCATCGGCTGCGAAGTCGAAATTCTTGAGCCGGAGACGATGGAGCGTCTTGGCATGGGCGCGTTGCTTGGTGTTGCGATGGGCTCATCGCGGCCGGGTCGCCTTGTCTCCATCAAGTGGAACGGTGGCTCGAAGGGCGCAAAGCCCGTCGCGCTCGTTGGCAAGGGCGTCACGTTTGATACGGGCGGCATTTCGTTGAAGCCGGGCGCCGGCATGGACGAAATGAAGGGCGACATGGGCGGCGCCGCCGCTGTTGCTGGCGCGATGAAGGCGATCGCGCTTCGTAAGGCGAAAGCGAACGTCGTTGGCGTTGTGGCGCTCGTTGAAAACATGCCCGGCTCGAACGCGCAGCGTCCGGGCGACATTGTGACGACGATGTCCGGCCAAACCATCGAAGTGCTGAACACTGATGCGGAAGGCCGTCTGATCCTCGCGGACGCCGTTTGGTACGCGCAGGATAAGTACGAGCCGTCGGCAGTGATCGATCTGGCGACGCTTACTGGCGCCGTCATCATTGCGCTCGGCAACGAAAACGCCGGCATGTTCTCGAACGATGAGGATCTTGCGCACGCAATTACTGTTGCGGGTCAAACCGAAGGCGAGCCTGTGTGGCGTCTGCCGCTCGGCGCGGCTTACGACAAGCTGATCGACACGCCGAACGCCGACATGAAGAACATCGCCGGCAAGCCGGTGGCTGGTTCAATCGTCGGCGCGCAATTCGTGAAGCGCTTCATCAAAGACGGCACGCCGTGGGCGCACTTGGATATTGCGGGCACCGCCTGGAAGTCAGGCCCCTATGAAGATCCGCTCTCACCAGCGTGGGCTACGGGGTATGGCGTGCGCCTGCTCAACCGCCTGATCCAAAATCGCTATGAAGAGTGAAGAGCGTGATTCAAAGTATGACCGCGAGAGCACCGTCTACGTCGTTGCCGGTGCAGTAGTCTCGTTGTTTGCGATCTACTCGGGCCTGCGGGCCTGGGAAGTGACCTCAAGTGGATCGCTCCGAGCACTGTATTTTGGAATCGAGTGGTTCTTCTGGTTCGGCTCAATTCTCTGTGTGTTGGTTGGCGTACCACTCCTTTGGGCTGGCCTGCGGCATTTCACTCGTCCCATGAAGCACGGCCCTGATGGCTGAACTCTGGTTCTACCATCTTGAGAAGAGCGATCTCGAACGCGCGCTGCCGCCGCTGCTAGAGAAATGCCTGCAGCGGGGTTGGCGCGCATTGGTGCGTGCTGGCTCGCCGGAGCGTGTCGATCAACTCGACAGCGCCATCTGGACGTATCGCGACGACAGCTTCGTGCCGCACGCTCGCGAGGGTGATCCGAAGAAGCAGCCGGTGTGGTTGACGGTCGAGGGCGGCAATCCGAACGGCGCGCAGGCGCTCTTCTTGGTGGACGACGCGGATCCGGGTGACATCAACGCTTTTGAGCGTGCGTGCCTCATCTTCGATGGCCGCGATCCGGCTGCCTTGGAATCGGCCCGATCGCGCTGGAAACAGGCGAAGGAAAGCGGCATTACCGCGTCGTATTGGAAAGAGAGCGCCGCGGGGCGCTGGGAGAAGCAGCAATGATGCGCTGGGTTTTGGCGGGGATTGTTGTGATTGGTCTGGCTGCCTGCGATGGCGGCCATGGACGCCAGCTCACGTATCGCGAGATGGATCAGATCGCGCGCCGCTCAACGGATGAGCAGGTGCACCGCGCCGCTCCCGACACTTGCCAGATGGCCATGCACACAAATCTCGTCGGGGCCGTTGGCGCCGAAATCGATCGCACGGAGTTACCCGCAGGCGCGCGCGTCATCTGCCACGATTGTGCGGTTACAATGGACTACCGCGCCGACCGTCTGAACGTCGATCTCGGCGCGGACGGCCGAGTGACAGGGCTGCATTGCGGCTAGGGAGCATTCAAATGCGAAAACTTTTCGTGACGGCAGCATGTTTGGTGGCGCTCGCCGCGTGCGGTCAGACGACGACACCAGCGACCACGACCACTGAAACGCCCGCCACGACGACGGCCGCGCCGCAAACTGCGGCTGAAGCCACCGCGCAAGATACCTGCGGCGCTTCGCAATATCGAGCGATGGTCGGCACGAACATCGCGGCAGCGACGTTCCCATCCGACGGCAACATCCGCGTCGTCATGCCGAACCAGGCGGTGACGCAGGATTTCCGTGCCGAGCGCCTCAACGTGATCACCGATGCCAACGGCGTGATCACCTCGCTTGAGTGCTATTGATCGGTGCAATTCCCCAAACGGGCGCGCGCATCAACGCGCGCCCGTTCGCCTAACCGTCATACGAGTGCGGATCGGGGTGTTTCTGACGCACTTGGCGTCATGCTGCGGTGCAGCTATAGACCCGGCTCCAAATTCAACCCGGAGTCCGCCGAGCCATGGCCACCGAACGTACCCTGTCCATTATCAAGCCGGACGCCACCAAGCGTAACCTGACGGGCGCGATCAACGCGGTCATCGAAAAGTCGGGCCTGCGCATCATCGCGCAAAAGCGCATCTGGCTCTCGGAAGGCCAAGCGCAGGGTTTCTACGCGGTGCACAAAGAGCGCCCGTTCTTCAACGACCTCGTGAGCTTCATGATTTCGGGCCCAGTCGTCGTGCAAGCGCTCGAAGGCGACAACGCGGTTGCAAAGTATCGCGACGTGATGGGCGCCACGAACCCAGCCAACGCCGCCGAAGGCACGATCCGCAAGCTGTTCGCGGAATCGATCGAAGCCAACTCGGTGCACGGTTCGGACAGCCTCGAGAACGCCGCCCGCGAGATCGAGTTCTTCTTCAACGATCAAGAGATCGTCGGCTAAGCTTCGCGCTCAGCTCCAAAATCAAAGCGCGGCGCTTTCGGGCGCCGCGCTTTTTTTTCTACTTCTTCTTGCCGGGATTGTTCGGGTTGAGCGGCGTCGCCGCGCGACCTGGACCTGCTGGCGCGGAGCTGCCGCCTGGTTTCTTCAGCGGCGGTGTTTTGCCTGGACCAACTGTTTTGTCTGCCATGTATGCACGCTCCTTGAGTTGCGCCCTTAAGAGCTAAGACGCCATCCGCGCCGGCGCTACTTACTTCCGTGCGATAATTTCAAGCACCAGCGGCGTCACCATCAACGTGCCTGGCAGCGCACTGACGCGGGCGAACTCGTCGCGCATGTCGTTTGCCAATTGCGGGGTGATGCGGTTGAGTTCGAGCAGGCGGTCGATGTGAATGTCGAAGAAGCCAATCGGCCAGCGCCACGTGTTGTCGTCTTTGGAGACGACGTCGACGTAGGGCTTCAAGCTCTCGATCTTCAAGCCCATCTCGGTGAGCCACGACGGCAGATGCCGTGCGATGTCAGGCTCACCGCCCGAAGCGCGCCAATTGGCAGAGACTTCGTCCACGAATTTTTCGAAGTTCGGCGCCGGAGGAGCGAGTTTCCAAGTCTGATAATCGATGTATTCGTGAAAAACGAGCGTGCCGCCGGGCTTCAACGCGTCGACGAGTTTCTGTAGCGCCTCTTTCGGGCGTGGCAAAAACGCGAAAATCCAGCGCGCCCATGCTGCATCTGCGTCGCTCACCGGAATGGGATCAGCGACGACGTCGATCTCATGCGCCTTTACTTGCGTAAAGCCGCGCGCCTTTGCTTGCGCTTCGAGCGTGTCAAGAAACCGTCGCGAACGTTCCAGCGCGTGCACTTGGCCAGTGGGGCCAACCATCTCGGCCAGATCCATAGTCGCAAACCCCGGACCCGCTCCGAAATCGATCACTTTGCAGCCGTCACCGATGCGCGCACGCGCCCAGGCATCGAGCGCGCGCGGGCGCCAGACGCGGTGCTGAAAGCCCAAACGGTATATCTCGTCATCATGCGTGCCGAGAACGTAGTCGCGTTCAGCCATCAAATGTCTCCTCGATAGAGATATAGGCGCTTGGTCTGACTTGTCTTGCCGAGCGGAACAAGCGGCGCATAATGCCAACGATGAAGGTGCGCTTCTGGGGAACGCGGGGATCGATCGCAACGCCTGGCGGCGCGACTCTCCGCTATGGCGGCAACACCTCGTGTGTCGAGGTGACGTCCGATTCAGGTACGACGATCCTCATCGACGCAGGCACCGGTGCGAATGCGTTGGGAAAGGCATTGGTCGAGCAAGGGTACGCCGGACGCGGACACATCCTCATCTCGCACACGCACTGGGACCACATCCAAGGTCTGCCCTTCTTCGAACCGCTCTTTTCAGCGGGCGCCGAATGGCACGTGTACGGCCCGCGTACGCCGCGCCAATCGCTCCGGGAAGTGCTCGCGGCACAGATGGACTATGCGTACTTTCCCGTCGCGCTGAATTCGTTCGCGGCGAAAGTCCACTATCACGAGATCGTCGAAGGTGGCTTCTCGATCGACGACGTCTGGATCGCCACGCAATATCTCAACCATCCGGCGCTGACGGTCGGCTATCGCCTGGAGGCTGACGGCGCGAGCGTGGTCTATGCTTCCGACCACGAGCCGCACGATCGTGAAGCAGGTGAAGGCCATGCCGAGGCGCGCGAAGGCGGCGACGCGGCGCACATCGAATTCCTGCGCGACGCCGATCTCGTCATCCACGATGCGCAATACACGGCAGCGGAATATCCAACCAAGCTCGGCTGGGGTCATAGCACGGTCGAGTACGCCGTGGATGTCGCGAGAGCTGCCAATGTCAAAACGCTCGCGCTCTATCATCACGATCCGAGCCGCGACGATGAGGCCGTTGATCGGTTGATCGCTGCTGCGCGCAAACGGGCCTCCGGCAGCGACCTTCAAGTTGTCGCCGCCGCTGAGGGCAATGTCATCGAGCTACGTGGTGCGGCGAACGCTGCGCGCGTTACACCGTTTTTGCCGTCGAGCCTTGTGGAGCCGGCGACGAATGTCACGGAAGAGTTGGTTCTTATGGCGGGTGTATCCGCCAACGACCGCGCCATTCTGAGCGCTGCCGCAAAGGCCGACGGCATTCCAAGTGTTTCCGAAGTGTTGACCGAGCAATTGGTGGAAGCGGTGCAGGGCGGTCATCCCTCGCTCATCTTCCTCGGCGATGCGTTGGACGGCATCGATCCGGTCTTGCTTTGCGCAGACCTGCGCACTCTGGCCGGTTACGAGGCCAAGGACTTGCCGATCATCATCGTGACCGATCAGGCAAAGGTGCCTGAGGACAAAGGCGAAGCGGCGGGTGTTACAGATTGGCTGACGCGGCCTTTCAGTCTGCAATACGCGCGTTCGCGTATGCGCGCGTGGCTGATGCGCTCGATGCTGCGTTGGCGCAAAGCCGCGTTGCCGGAAGACGAAGAGGCGCGCCTCGCTGCGGTCTATCGGCTTGGGCTACTGGATACCGATGCCGAGGAGCGCTTTGACCGTCACGCGCGGATCGCGGCGGCCGCGTTTGATGCGCCGATTGCATTGGTCAGCCTGATTGATCGCGAGCGACAATGGTATAAGGCGCATTACGGGTTCGAGTTCAGCGAAACCTCGCGCGACATGGGCTTTTGTTCGCACGCGATCCTGGGCGATGATCCGCTGATCGTGAATGATACGCTGCGAGACGATCGCTTCGCGGAAAACCCGGTTGTGCTGGGCGATCCGCATGTGCGCTTCTACGCGGGCATCCCGCTTCATGCCGCTGATGGTGCGCGTGTTGGCGCGTTTTGCATTGTTGATAGCAAGCCTCGCACTTTGAGTGCTGCGCAGCTACGGATGCTGAAGGATATGGCGCGGCTGGTGGAAGAAGAATTGGAGCAGCGCGTCGGGGTGAAGGCTGGCTAGTCGCTGCACTGGCGGGGTGCAGCGCGGCGCCAAACATCTTACTTAGAGGCTCAGCCGGAGAGCCCTCGATGACGGAACATTCGCGCGCTTACTCGGAGCGCGCCTTCAAAGCCAAGCTCAGCAACCTTGCCGGCCTCGACAAGCTGGTCGACGCGGCCAAGCAGATCCATGCGCTGCTGCGCGATCCGCAGACGCCGATTTGGGTGAAGGGATTGTGTGTGGCTGTACTCGGCTACTTGATCGTGCCGACCGATGCGGTCGCCGATTTCATCCCAGTGCTCGGCTACAGCGACGATCTCGTCGCGCTGACAGCTGCGCTCGCGACCATTGTCGCGCACCTGCCGAAGCCGGAAGCAGCCGACTAACTAAGCTGCCGCGCCAGTTTCGCGACACACTCTGGATAGAGCGCGTGCTCAACGGCGAGCAATCGCTGCGCCAACGTCTCCGGCGTATCGCCCGGTAGGATCGGCATCGAGGCCTGGCCGAGAATTTCGCCGGCGTCGACCTCTTCGACGACCAAATGCACCGTTGCTCCGTGCTCTGTGTCGCCGGCCTCCAGGGCGCGTGCGTGCGTGTTCACGCCCGGATATTTCGGCAGCAGTGACGGGTGGATGTTCACGAGGTGGCCCGCCCACGCGCGCACGAAGAACGGCGTCAGCACGCGCATGAATCCTGCGAGCGCCACAATTTCGATAGCGCGCGCCCCAAGCTCCATATCGAGTTCGCGCTCAAACGCTTCGCGGTCTTTGCCGAACGGCTTGTGATCGACAACCAAAGTCTCAACGCCCGCATCGCGCGCGCGCTTCAAGCCTTCGACGCCCGGCACATTGGAAATGACGAGCACGATCTCGTAGGCGTCCTGCTGCGCATCGAGCAGCGCCTGCAGATTGCTGCCGCGCCCCGAGATCAGGACTGCAACGCGTTTCTTGCTCATGCGGCCTTGAGTACGCCGATCTTGAAGGCGCTTTCGCCACCAGCGCTCAGCTTGGCGATGACTTCATCTGCCTTCGCCGGTTCAACCACGAGGATCATGCCGATCCCAAGATTGAACGTGCGGCGCATGTCGGCTTCGGGCACGCCGCCGGTGGATTGAAGCCACTCGAACACGGCAGGCCGCTTCCAGGCGTTCCAGTCAAAGTCAGCTTCGAGGTGATCCGGCAACGCGCGCGGTGTGTTTTCAACCAAGCCGCCGCCGGTGATGTGGGCGGCGCCTTTGGCGAGCTTTGCTTCGAAGATTGGTTTCAGCGCCTTGGCGTAAATGCGCGTCGGCGTCAGAAGCGCTTCCGCGAGTTTCTTGCCCGGTGCGAACGGTGCTGGTGCGTCCCAGGCAAGGCCGGAACGCTCGACCACTTTGCGCACCAGCGAGTAGCCGTTCGAGTGCGGGCCGCTCGATGCGATGCCGACGATCACGTCGCCCGCTTGCATGTCCTCAGTCTTCGGCAACAGCGTCCCGCGCTCAGCCGCGCCGACGGAGAAACCGGCGAGATCATAGTCGCCTTTGCCGTACATCCCCGGCATCTCGGCCGTTTCGCCGCCCGCAAGTGCAGCGCCGGCTTGGCGGCAGCCCTCGGCGATGCCCTGCACAACCAGGGCGGCTTCATCGGCGTTGAGTTTGCCGGTGGCGTAATAGTCCAGGAACATCAGCGGCTCGGCGCCCTGGGCCAGCAGATCGTTGACGCACATGCCCACCAGGTCGATGCCGACCGTGCCGTGCAGCCCTGTCTCGATGGCCACC
>JAPLOL010000028.1 GCA_026400735.1 Alphaproteobacteria bacterium
TCGAATAGATCGGTTTCAATACTAGCGCGAGGACGGGCCATGACTGGACAAGCTAAATAGAATCAATGCACCGAAGACAGTTATTGGGGCAGCTGAACGTATTAACATGATCCTTACCTGCACGTCTTGCTCGACCCGCTATTATGCGGATGACGCGGCGATCGGCCCAGCCGGTCGGACGGTGCGTTGCGCCGCATGCGGCTTCTCCTGGTTTGCTGAGCCGCAGCTTGAACTGCGCGCCGCGGCTGCTGAAGTCCCCTCGATGATGCGAGCTCCTGAAGAGCCTGCACGCGAACCACTGACACGTGAACGTGTCGAAAGATTGCGCCGCGCCGCTGAGCAACCTGGCCCAGCGCCGTCCGCCGCCGCGAAATTCCGCCAGCAGCAAAGCGATCGTATGCGCCGTGATCGTACGCGCGCCGCGGTGATGGTCTGGGGCGCGACGGGCGCTGCCCTTGCGGCAAGCGCGACCGGCATGGTCGCTTTCCGTCAGGACGTCGCCGAACTGTGGCCGCGTTCGGCCAGCGCGTTCGCCGCGTTGGGCTTGGACGTGAACGTCTACGGTCTCGAATTCTACGACCTCTCGGTCGAGCGCGATTTCAGCGGCGCGACGCCGGTGCTCGTGGTCAGCGGCGAAGTCCGCAACATCGGCCGCGACGACAAGCTTGTCCCGCCGGTTCGGGTTTCGCTGCGTGACACCAATTCGCATCAGATCCTCGACCTGGTGAACGCAATTACGGACCAGCCGATCGCCGCCGGCGCTGCGGTGCCGTTCTCAATTCGCGTTGAGAACCCGCCGGCAGAGGCCGTTGATCTCGAAGCGACGTTCGCGAGCTTTGGCGAAATGTCGATGGCTGGCGGCCCGGCGCACGTGTCGCCGACGCAAGCCCCGCAAGGCGAGCTCTTGCTCGATGAGCCGCTCGATCCCGCGCACGAACTCGTGGACCCGTCGCATCCGACGACGACAAGCGAACTCGGCCCGGCCGACGGTCTCCGTCTGACCACCGGCTAAGTTGCGTATCCTTCTTTCTGCGGAAGACATCAGCCAGCGCGTCAATGCGCTGGCTGATCGCTTTTCGGCGCAAATGAACGACGATTGGACGGTCGTGGCTTTGCTGCAGGGCGCCATTCCATTCGCAGCTGATCTGATGCGCGCTCTCGAAGTGCGCGGCTCACATCCAATCTATGACTCGCTCTGGCTAGAGAGCTATCGCGATGGCCGAGAGAGCAGCGGCAAGGTCGTTGTGCGAGCGGATATCTCACGCCCCATCGAAGGTCGCGGTGTGCTCATTGTCGACGACGTGTTCGATAGCGGCAGGACCATCGCGTATGCCCGTGCGCATCTGATGGCCAAGGGCGCGACGCAAACGCTTGCCTGCGCCTTTGTGCGCAAACCTGAGGCGTTAGGGCAGGACATCGACGCCATCGGCTGGGACGCGCCCGCTGACTTCCTCATCGGCTACGGCATGGACGACAAAGGCCGCTATCGCGGGCTCCCGTACATAGCCGCCATCGACTAGCGCGCGATCAGCGCTTTCAGCGCTTGGATCTTTGTTCGATCGTGATGCGCTGCGATAAAACGCACCTTGCGTTTGCCGAAGCGCAGCTCGTACGCGGGCGGCATTCCAACGGGCGTATCCAGTTCGAATGACGAGAGTTCGCTCCACGTCGATCGTTTCACGCCCAGCATGCTGCGCGCTTCAATCCACTCACGCGTCGCCCGATAGCTTGTCCACGCCAGCACGCGCCACACCGAAAGCAACATCAATATCGGTAGCAACAACCACAGCGTCGCGAAGAAGCGCGACGGACGTTCTTCCGGTCCCAGACCCTCGAGCGGGTTCGGCACGAAGCTCAATGCTGCTGGCACAAGAACGATGGCCGCGACGGCGCCAAACAGCAGCCAGAGCCTCGGGCGGATCACAAGCGGCGTATCCATTGCGCCGCTCTGCCGCGATGCGCGCACGCACGCACTCCCATGTTCGCGGGATCAGGCCGCAAGCTTTAGCGAAATGCGCGTGCCAGAGGAGTCGGACCCGATCGTCAACGCCGCGCCGATCTGCTGCGCTCGCGTGCGAATGTTGGTGAGCCCACGCCCCGTTGGCGCGCCTTGCGTGAACCCAGCGCCATCGTCAGCGAGCGCAATCTCAACCTGATTGTCTTCGCGCTTCAACACGACGCCGATCCGCTTCGGCGCACTGTGCTTCAACGCATTTGTGCAAGCCTCCAGCAGGATGCGATAAATCTGTAGCGTCTTGTCCGGCCCAATGTTTGGCGTCGCGCCGACATCTTCGATCTCCCAATCGAGCGCGACACCCGCGGCCTCGCAACGCGGTTCGATGCGCGCGCGGAATGCGCCGAGTGCGCCGGTGAGTGAGCCTTCGCCTTGCTCCAATGAATCCACCACGAGCCTGAGATCGTCCAAGCTCTGCTCCAGGCCGCTCACCAGCGCATCGTCGGACAGCTTGCGCGAGCGTGCCTGCAGGATGAGGCCCAAAAGCTGACCGCCGATGCCATCATGCATGTCGCGCATGATGCGGCTGCGCTCTTCCAGCAGCATCGCCGCGCGCTCGTTACGGCGGATTTCCTCCATGTTGGCGACGATCACTCGCTCTCGCTCCGCAACCAACAAGTTGAGTTTTTCCGCCGTCGCCGTTGCGGCTTCGAAAACGCCGCGCGCCCGCGCTGCAAGCGAGAGCAGCAGCGCCAAAGGAAAGAACATCACTGCAGCGCCAAGCGAGACGCCGTAGATGAAAAAGAACCGCACCATGATGATGTCGGCCACCGCTGCGATCAGCACGAATATGAACGCGGACGCCTCGAATGGGTCGCGGAAGCCGTTGCGGCGATAATAGCTCACGACGCGCACCAAGCAGAATGCGATCACCGCCAAGCCAAGAAAGCCGCAGACACGATCGACATTCTGTGAGCCGATGGCTGGATCGTTCCAAAGTGCCAGCGCGATGGCGGCCGGGCTTATGGCCATGGCGGCAAGCGTCGCAATGCCGAGCTTGCGCCGCAACGCACGCGGCCACGGCGCCGTGAGCCACCCAAGTTTGTGCCGGCGAGCGCTTGGAGCTGCGAACACCGAGGTCCACTCGATAAAGAACCAAAGCAAGAAGATGCTGGTGCCGAAATAGCCGGCGAAATAGATACCGTTCGCGACAATGCCGTTCCACGGCGGGTCGCTCGGCGAGAGCCCAATCACTTGCAGCGCCCACGAGGCAGCGAGGCCGCCCAGCGCATACATGAGCCCGCGCATGCCAAGGAGTGGTCCGGCAGCGAAGCAAAATGCTGCAACGAACGCCGCGATGATGCCTGTCGCCACGTGCATGTCGGCGCGCAAAAACCGTAGCGCGCCGTAGGACGGGTAAAGCTCGTCGTATTCGCCAAGATAGATCGGCCGCAAATGACCGAAACCAACGCCGCGCTGCACTTCGATATCGAGCACGGCGCCGGGATGCGCCATCGGCGGTGGAATGCGGATCAGGCGCGGGCGTCTGCTCCAGTTGGTTGGATCGCCCCGTGTCGGTCCTTCGCCGCCAACGAGTGCGCCGTCGACGTAGAGGCGCGCATTGTCGTGGGCGCTGACGATGAGAACCGCCGGTGCTTCCGCGCGCGCGGTGACTTCATCCAGTGTCGCGCGAAAGACTAGCGGTTCGGTCGAGCAGCATTCCCAGTGCGGCAGCGTCGCTGGGCGGAACGCCGCGCCTGGTGTGGACGCCACAAGAACGGCCGTTACCCGCCGCCCCGGTACGTTCTCGGCCGTCGCATTGATGACGAGGAGCCCCGCGCAGAACGCCGCGAGCAGCAGCAGAATCGTAAGGACGGTCGGCCAGCGAGGCTTGGACTGGGGGACTGACTGCGGCGTCATCCGCGTGGCTTGGCGGAGACGCCCACGTTGCGTCAATCCTTCAACTTGATCAGGCCCGCCTGAACCGCCTCGAACACGGCTTCGCTGCGCGAGTTCACGGCGAGCTTGCGATAGATCGATTTCACGTGATCCGCGACCGTGTGCGGCGAGATGCCGTGCAGGCGCGCGACTTCCTTGTAGCGAAAGCCCTTAGCGAGGTCGATCAGCACCGCCGTTTCCTTCTCCGTAAGCGGCGCGTCTAACTCAGCCCCGCGCGGTGATGAAATGCGTTCGCGCATGCGCGTCAGAATGTGGCTCGCCACCGCCGGCGATATCGGCGCGCCGCCCCCAAGCACGCTGCGGATCGCTTCCTCAGCTTGCTGTTCGCCTGCGCCTTTCAATAGATAGCCGTCAGCGCCCGCTTCGATGGCGCGCACGACGCTGCGCGCATCGCCAAAGATGCTGACCACGATGATCTTGATATTGGGGAGGCGCTCACGCGCTTCGCGGATGAGTTCGACGCCGTTGCCATCCGGCAGCGCCAAATCGATGAGCAGAACGTCGAGTCCGGGTTCAAGCAGCGCTCGGCCGCTCGCGAGCGCATCCGCCACGCCCGCAATCTCCAAGCCCTCGGCGCGCGACACCAGTTGCGCCAAATCCTCGCGCAAGATCGCATCGTCTTCGACGATTGCGACCCGGGCGCGAGGGGACGGTTGGCTCAACGAAATTTGTCCTGTTTGGCGCGCCACACTGGGGCATGGCGCGCCGCATGACCAGACGAGCTGCTCAGGAGTTATTAGTCTGCGGCGCAGGATCGTCGTCGTCCTGGCTTTCGTCGTAAATCCAGTACGCGGCGCCGACGCCAAGGCCGACCCACACCCAATTCAGCGGCTTTGAAAAGAACCCGTCGCCTTCGCCGACACCCAGCGCAAACGGCGTCTCCAGTTGCGGCGGCGCGTCGCCCGTCAACGAGAACGAAAACATGTCGAGACTGCGCATGCGGCCTTCGCCATCGCCTTGCTGCAACGCGAACGACACGCGTGTGTCGCGGTGCTCAGCCTCGCGTTGAAACGGAATGGTCAGACGCACACGTACAGCCTCGCCCTCGGACGCTCGCGCGCTGTTCAGCGCATCGAAGTCGCGCATGTCTTGCGCGTGCGCATTGCCGGCGATCGCACCTAGGCCCAAGGCCGTGGCTACAGCCAAGCTGGTCGAAGTTTTCATCGTATCCCTCCGTTACGGTTTCACCGCGCACTTGAGGGATGGCGTGCGCCGGGGCGCGCTCACAACCGCATGAATATGGGGTCTAGCTGCGCCGCTGGAATTGCAGCGCCAACTGACCGCCGGCCCCGTCCTGCAACCGCAATTGCAGCGCATTGCTTTGCGCCGCAAAATCCGCCGCTACTTCGCCCATGCGTCCGCACGTATAGGCAAGGCGGGGCTGTGGCGCCTCGGTGAAGGTCGCGGTCCACCGATCAGTGGCGCGGCCCGTTTCAGCGCTGGCGACATTGAACGTAACACCGCCGTTTTGGCCTTCGCTGACTTCAAGCGCGACGGCGCGTGTGCCGCTCCAGCCGGTCGCCGCGCCGATGCGTGACGCCGTCGTCAGATCATAAGTGCCTGGCGCAATCGAACCGCCGCGAAGGTCGGCGGCCGCTGCAGCCGTGACGACTTCCTCGCCCACCGCAACTTGCCGCGCCGCATCCGGCGTCACGTCGTTGCACGCAACCGTCGTCGGCCCAGGCGGTGTATCCGGCCGTTCGGTTTGCTGCGCAGGCGGCGAGCACGCCGCAAGCAGGGCGACGAACGCAGTGGTCAGCAGAAAAGCGCGCATGGAAACCCTCCGATTGGTCACAGTGAGAGTGGAGCGCGCCAAGTCGATTTCAAGGCGATCCGTCGCTCAGCTATCGCCAAAGCGATCCAGCAAGCGCCGCAGATATTCTCGTTCCGCTTCCGGGCGGTTCGGATCTTGAGCCCGGCGGCGGATTTCATCGAAAATCTCACGCGCCCTCATCGGGTCCGCGCCGTTTAGATCAACGCCCTCGGCGCCATCGTTGCCGATTGAGCGTCCGAGTGGATCACGGTTGCCGCCTGCGCTTTCGCCTTCGCCCTCGCGTCCGGCTCGGCCGCGCTCGCGCATCTCGGCGCTGAGTGCGTCGGCGCCTTCGCGCAGATTGTCGAGCGCCGCGTTTTGCGCCGCTTCTGCGCCTTCAAGGTCGCCGCGGCGCAACGCATCTTCGGCCCGCCGCATCGCTTCGCCGGCGGCGTTAAGATCATTGCTCGGCGCGGCGCCGGCTTCGTCGGCCATCCTTTGCGCCGCTTGCAGGCCTTGGCGCAACTGCGATTGCCGCTGTGCAAGCTCGTCGCCGCCTTCGCCGCCTTGCTGGTCGCCGCCGCTCCCGCCTTGGCCTTGCTGTTGCTGCTGTTCTTGCCGTGTCTCGTCGCGCAGCGCGCGCTGCTCGCCCATAGTCTCGGACAATTCGTCGATGCTTTGCTGCATCTGCTGATCGCCTTCGCCCTGCTGCTGGCCTTCGCCATCGCCGCCTTGGCTTAGCTGTACGTCGAGGTTCGAAAGGATTTGCGCCAGTTGTTGCAGCAATTGTTGAGCTTCGGCGTTGCGGCCTTGCGCGGAAAGTTCCTGAACGCGCTGTAGCATCTGCTGAATGTCGCGCTGTGAGACCGTGGCTTGATCTTCGGTGTCTTCGAGATTTTGCGGTGTCTCGCCGTTGCGCAGCGCTTCCTGCACCAGCGCTTGCATGTAGTTCTCGCTGGCGCGTCGCAATGCTTCGACCAATTGTTGAATGCGCTCGGGCGGCGCGCCTTGCGCCAACGCTTCCGCCAATTGCCGTTGTGCTTCTTCGAGCGCGCGCCGCGCATCTGCGGCGCCGCCATACTCGGCGCGCAGCGCCGTGCGCCACAACGTATCTGCAGCGATGTCGGCTTCTTCTGGATTGCGCGCGACCGCAAGTTGCGAGCGCGCCGTGCGGAAGCCGAAATAGACGGCGAGGTCGCGGAAGTAGCGATCTTGAGGCGCCATCGTCAGCGCGTCGATCAAGCGCGCCGCGCGTTGAATGCCTTCTGGAGCACGACGCAGGGCCGGGCGGCTATCATAGTCCCGCACTTCGATACGTTCGTTGCCGAGCAGGACGTCGCCGGCAGGTTGCGTGCGCCGCTCTACGCCAGGCCCTCGCCGATATGGCCTACGCTCCGCCAAGATGTGACGACGAATTTCAATCGCCGCGCGCGCTAAGGGTTGGAGGAAGATTTTTTCCGGCAATGTGACGTGCAGCGGGTCGCTGACGCCTTCCTGTCCAAGCGCGTCGATAGCCACGATCCGCGCCTCGACTTCCATCCCCGCATAGGGATGCGCCGCCAGATCGACTTCCGTCTGCGCTTCGGCCTCGCGCGGATCGCCCGCAGGCGCTTCCAATTCGGTGTCCACCGGATCGGCGCGCACAAGCCCGGCTGGCGGATTCAGTGGCCGTACGCGCAACACCAAGCGCCGCACGCCGAAATCGTCACGCGCCTTCCATGACAGGCTGACGCGCTCGTCCGAGAGCGTTGAAATCGGCGCGTCCCACGACGCGCGCGGCGCCAGGTCCGCAGCCGGCGCTAAGCGCCAACGCGCGCGCGTATGGAAGCGGACGATGCTCAGCTCGCCGCGTCCCGGAATATCTAACTGCGCTTCCCAAGCGCCATCCGCCGCGTGCGTGAATCGCGCTTGGCGCCGTCCGGCCGGACCATTGAAGCGCAGCATTGGCGCGCCCGCCGGGCCAGTGACGCGCACGGTGACCCGAACCGACGGCGGCGTCACCACGCGTTGGCCGACGAGATCGCTCAGCGAGACGGGCGCAGCGTGGGTGTATTCCGCAGGCGCCGCCCACGCCTCGATCGCCATCTCTTGATCGCCGAGGAGCGGGCCGGGGTCCGGCAGAAACGCGCGCGCCAACCGATCGCCAGATTGTGCGCCAGCGACAATCACCGCGCCGATGAGCAGCACCGCGAGCCCATAGCGCAGCCTGTAAGGATCAAGATCATCGAGCCGCGGACGCGGCGGTCCAAGCCGCAGCTTGCCGGCGCTCTCCAGCAAACGCTCGCGCTCGCGGTTCCAAAGCGCAACCGAAAACGGGTCGTACTTCGTGGGCTGATCACGCAGTGCATCAAACGCGCCCGCGTCCATGCGCGAGTCTCGCGCCAGTTGCGCGCGTGCTTCTTCTTCCGTGGGCGCGCGCCATTCTCGGCGTGCACGCATGCCAAGGTACGCAAACAGTCCGAGTGCGAAGATGGCGCTCAAACTTTGAAGCAGGAGCGGCAGCCGTTCGTGGCCCCCAAGCAGCGCAAATACCGCCCAAACTCCAATCGCGCCGAGCAGAACCAAACCGGCACGCAATAGCCGCTCAAACGCGAGCCGGCGCCGAGCTCGGGTCGTTTCCCGGGCGAGTTGGTTGAGGGCGTCCTGGTGCTTCATTCCGCGCGGTGACGGTACCAGCCCGTTTTGAGCCAAACCATGACCATCCCTCGCAAAGACGCAGCCAAACCGCGAGGTTCCCCATGTTGACGGCCATAAGCCCGGCCTTAAGCTCGATTTCGCTCTTGAGGGGGATACGCATGAACATTCGGACAGCCCTGGCGGCGGTGATGGCGGCCGGACTTGCGGCGTGCGGCCAGCTCTTAGGTGGCGGTGGTTTGCAGCCCGGCCAAACGGTGAGCGGCACGCTCGAAGCCACTGAGACCAAGTCCGATCAGAGCAACGCGGTTGCCGACGTGTTTCAGATCAACGGGCGCCAAGGAGAGCAATACACCCTCACGCTCACGTCCGACGCGTTCGATCCGTATCTCTACGTGCGCGGCCCGGGCACGCTGTCGCAAGACAACGATGACGACGGCAGCGGCAGTTACAATTCGCGCCTCGCCATCACGTTCCCCGAGAACGGCACTGCGCAGGTTTACGTCACCAGCTTCAGCCGCAACGCGACCGGCGCCTATAACCTCCGCCTTGAGCGCACCGGCGAGGCGACCACCAATGTCGCGAACAATACGCCGCCAGGCCAGGTGACGCCGATCGCCGCGCAATCGCTCGCAGGCGAACTCGCGCAGGGTGACACCACGCTGCCGAGTGGCGAATTCATCGACACCTATCCGCTGCAAGGCGTTGCCGGTCAGCAAGTCGAGATCAGTCTCGCCTCGCAAGCGTTCGACACCTACGTCGCGCTCAGCGGGCCGGGTGGTTTCTCGCAATACAATGACGACGACACCACCAACAACACCCGCAACAGCCGCCTCGTCGTGACCTTGCCAGCCAGTGGCGAATACACGGTCCATGCGACGTCCTACGCAGCGGGCGAAACCGGCGCCTACCAACTCAACATCGGCCCAGCGCAAGCAACGACCGCCGCCGACGCGTTGCAAGGTGGCCCTGGCCAAACTTTCGCGGCTGGTCAGACGATGAACGGCGAACTCGCAGCCGGCGACACGACGCTGCAAACCGGCGAGTTCATCGACAACTACAACTTCCAAGGCCAAGCAGGCCAACGCGTCACCATCGACATGCGCTCAACCGCGATGGACCCATATCTCATTCTGCTGGCGCCCTCGGGCGCGCAGGAAGACAACGACGACGTCTCAGCGGAAGACCGCAACGCGCGTATCGAGACGACGCTCACCGAAACCGGCAATTACCGGATCGGAGCGACGTCGTACCAGCCGGGCGAACTTGGCGCTTATGTTGTGACCCTACAGCAGGGCAACGCGCCGCAAGTCTCCGCCAGCAACAGCGCCCGCCGAGTCTACGCTGTGATGGTCGGCATTTCCGATTATCCGGGCACCGGCAACGATCTGCCGCTCACGGCGGAAGATGCGCGTAAGCTGCAGCAATCTTTGCAGCGCCAAGGCACGCTCGCGCCGGAAAGCGTTGTTCTCGTCGACGGTCAGGCCACGCGCGCCAACGTTCGCGCGGCGATCCAACGCGTCGCCGCCGCGGCTGGCCCGAACGATCTCTTCCTCTTCTTCTACTCAGGTCACGGCAATCAGGTGCGCAGCCAAGTCAGTGCGACCGAGCCTGACGGCAAGAGCGAGACGATCGAGATGGTCGATGGCTCGATCACCGATGAAGAAATGAACCAGATGTTCCAGCAAGTGCGCACGCAAACCGCGCTTCTGGTGCTGGACTCATGCTTCAGCGGCGGCTTCGCCCGCAACGTCGTCAGCCGCCCGGGCGTGATGGGCATCTTCAGCTCTGAAGAAGATCTGACGAGCTCAGTCGCCGAAAAATTCCAAGCCGGCGGCTTCCTTTCGCACTTCATCCAAACCGGCCTCGAAGGCGCTGCGGATGAAAACCGCGACCGCGTTATCACCGCTGGTGAACTCGGAGCGTACGTTCGCCGCGAATTCGCCCGCGAAGAGCGCATCCAAGCGAACACGCAAGACGGCCAAAGCAATTACCAATTCCCGGTAGTTGAACGCGGCGCCGTGCAGGTCGATGCGCCGGTGATCGCGCTCTAGCCCGCGCCCCAAGGCGCAGGCGGGTCGGCGACGGGCCGCGTGAGGTCGAACTCGACACGAAAGTGTCGGTTCGGCCGCCGAAGCTCGTACGCGAATGTTCGGCCCGGATGCACTTCAACGGCCCATACGTTGTCGATTGATTGCGGGATGTTGTTCTGTGTGAATAGCGTCCGCGAGAATGCGTCCGCCGGAAATTCCTGCCGCTCGGACGAGCCTTCGCTCACCGCGTCGCCGCCATATTGCGTCAGCGTATCTTCGCTGCCGTCCTCATGCCGGTGATCGTGCTTCAAGCGTAGGCCATCAGGCGTGCGCGTGATCACCCAGGTCCGCGACCGGTTCTCGCCGACG
The DNA here is from genome assembly GCA_026400735.1 of Alphaproteobacteria bacterium. GTDB lineage: Bacteria > Pseudomonadota > Alphaproteobacteria > Caulobacterales > Aquidulcibacteraceae > Vitreimonas. Next base: position 10,703 of record JAPLOL010000028.1, read on the forward strand.
TGAAACGGCACGCGGACCTCATCATCGCTGCACTCCCGCACCTGCATCACCAGGCGCGCGCTAGCGAAGCTCGCATCAGCCGCATCCGTTGTAACAACGCGACCCTCAAAGCTTTGCCCGCACAGCGCGCGCAGATTGGCGAAGAACTGATCCTGGGGTGAAGCCGGGACGGTCGCGCAAGCGCTCAGCGCTAAAGCCAATGCAGCGCCAGCAAATGCACGTCCAATCAAACTAGCTCTCCATCCACGCGGGCAAGTTTTCCAGCTTCAGCTGCTCGGTCACATCCCAACGCCGCCGCACAATTTGGAACTTGTCGCCACTCACCAGGACCTCCGGCACCAGCGCGCGTGCGTTATAGGTGGACGCCATCACAGCGCCGTACGCGCCGGCCGTCATAAACGCGACCAGATCGCCCGCCTCCAGCGGTGGCAACATCCGATTGCGCGTGAACGTATCGCCCGTCTCACAGATCGGCCCAACGACATCGACTGCCTGCTCGGCCGCCGTCGCCTGATTCAGCGGCTTGATGCCGTGATAGGCTTCGTAAATCGCCGGACGGATCAGATCGTTCATAGCCGCATCGAGCACCACGATTGGCCGGGGCCGCTCTTGCAGGCGCACGACGCGCGAGAGCAGCACGCCAGCGTTAGCCGCAATCAAACGCCCAGGCTCGAACGAGAGCGAAATGTCGAAGCCATCGAAGACGCGACTCACCATCGCCGCATATTCGGTCGGCGAGGGCGGATCAGGTTCGTTAAAATACGGAACACCCAAGCCGCCGCCGAGGTCGAGCCGCTCGATCGCGATGCCTTCACTCCGCAACTTCTCCGCCAGCGACCGCATCACCCGGAATGCAGCTTGCAACGGCGCTAGATCGCGGATCTGACTTCCGATGTGAACCGCCAAGCCCTGCGCATGCAGATGCGGATCGGCGGCCGCGCGTGCGTACAGAGCCAACGCTTGCTCCGGCGAAACGCCAAACTTCGCGTCGCTCTTGCCGGTAGAAATCTTGTCGTGACCGCCGGCGCCCACATCCGGATTTACACGGATCGCGATGGGCGCTTTCTTCCCAAGCCCGCGCGCAATTTCCGAAAGCAACTCTAATTCAGCGCGGCTTTCGACATTGATCTCGTGCACGCCCGCCTGCACCGCGAATGCCAACTCATCCGCGGTCTTGCCGACGCCCGAGAAAATGATCTTTTCTGCCGGGACGCCTGCCATCAGGGCGCGCTCGATCTCACCCTGGCTCACCGTGTCCGCGCCCGCGCCCTGGCGCGCCAGGGTCGCTATCACCGCGATGTTTGCGTTTGCCTTCACCGCAAACGCGACCAGCACGTTCCGCGGCAGGAACGCGTCGCGGAAGACCTGATAGTGCCGCTCAAGCGTTGCGGTGGAATAGACGTAACACGGCGTGCCGACCGCTTTGGCGATGTCAGCCAGCTTCACGCCTTCGCAGCAGAGCGCGTCGCCGCGATACTCGAAATGGTTCACGGCGTCGTCTGAGCGCCGGTTTGGTACTGCGCGCAGCGCGGATCTTGCGGCTGATTGCGCTCAGCTGCGGCCGCGCACTCGCGCCGGATCGCCTCTTCGCGGTTCCAGAGCGGATCGGGGCGTTCGAGATCGCCTTTGATCCCGCATGCAGAAAGGAGCGTCAGCGCCGTAAGTGCCAGAACGATGCGGCTCATTTGAACATCTCCTTCCACCGCTCAACCTGCTCGCGCACGCGCTGAGGGGCGGTCCCGCCATAGCTATCCCGGCTCTCGACCGATTTTTCAACCGTCAACAACGCCCGCGCGCCCTCGGTAATGCGCGGATCAACGGCCTGGAACGCGTCCAGCGGCAAGTGTGCCAACTCCGCCACGCCCGTATCCTCGGCGGCGCGGACGATTTTGCCGGTGATTTCGTGCGCTTCCCGGAACGGCACTTTCAGTTCGCGCACCAGCCAGTCGGCGAGGTCGGTCGCCGTGGAATAACCCATCGCCGCTGCGGCGCGCATCTTTTCGCGATTGAACGGCATCGTATCCATCATCCCGATCATGGCCGTGACCGAGAGCGCAAAATCATCGAACGCCGAGAAGGTGAGCGTCTTATCTTCCTGCAGATCCTTCGCGTAGGCGAGCGGCAGCTTCTGCACGATGGCGTTCAGCGCGGAGAAGTCTGCGCCGATCCGCGCCGCCTTTGCGCGAATGAGTTCAGCCGCATCCGGATTGCGCTTCTGCGGCATGATCGACGAACCCGTCGACCAAGCATCGCTCAAACGCGCAAAGCCAAACTGCGGCGAAGTCCACAGCACGATCTCTTCCGCCAACCTCGAAAGATGCGTGATGGCAATCGCAAGGTTGCTCAGAGCCGCCAGCGCAAAGTCACGCGAGCCCACGGCATCCAGCGAATTGGAAGCCGGCGCGTGAAAGCCCAACGCAGCCGCCGTCGCTTCGCGATCGATCTTGTAGCCAGTGCCTGCCAAAGCTGCGGCGCCGAGCGGACATTCCCATGCGGCTTCCAACGCGCCGCCGATGATCCGCACGCGGTCGCGCTCGAGCATCGTCACGTAAGCCAGCAGGTGGTGCCCCAGCGTGATCGGTTGCGCCGTCTGCAAATGCGTAAAGCCCGGCATCACCCAATCGGCATGCGCCTCCGCTTGGCGCAGCAGCACCGTCTGCAGCGCCCGCAGGCCCTCGGCCGCCTCACGGCTCGCGCGCATCGTCCACAGCTTGAAATCCGTCGCCACCTGATCGTTGCGCGAGCGGCCGGTATGGAGCCGTTTGCCGGCTTCCCCGATCCGCTCCGTCAGCCGCGCCTCGATATTGAGGTGGATGTCCTCAAGCGCAACCGAGAAAACAAACGTCCCTTGGACGATTTCCGCGGCAATCTGGTCCAATCCCGCTTGTATCGCGGCGTTATCTTCCGCCGTAATAATCCCTTGCGCCGCCAGCATGGCCGCATGCGCTTTCGAGCCTTCGATGTCCTCGCGCCACAAGCGCTTATCGACATCGATCGAAGCGTTGATGGCTTGCATGGCGTCGGCGGGTTGGGCAGCAAAGCGCCCGCCCCACATCTTTTGACCGCCGACTGAGGATTCTGAATTGGACACGAACGCAAACTCCGCGCCCCCGCAGAAACCCTGGGCGCTGTGGGCTGCACTAACGCTGGTGGGTTTGGGAGCGATCGCGCTTGTCTACGTGCTTTTGATCGCCTCTGGAAAGCCCGAGACGCAACAAGGTCTGAGCAGATTTGCGCAAGGCGAGATGGCGCGGCTCTATGTTGAGGAAGCCCCGCCGCCGATGCCCACACGCACCTTGCGGGATGCGGCTGGAAACGAAACGACGCTCACTGCCTATCAAGGCCAAGTCGTGGTGCTGAACCTTTGGGCCACATGGTGCGCGCCGTGCATGGAAGAGATGCCATCGCTGGCCGTGCTCCAGCGCAATTTCGAAGGCCGCATCGCGGTCGTGCCGATCAGCGTCGACAGCGAAGGCGAGCGCGCCAAGGCGATCAGCGATCTACAACGCCTCTCGGGCGGCTCGCTGCCGTTCCTTCAGGACATGACCCGCGGCGTCCTCTTCGACGCGCAAGCGGCCGGCATGCCAGTGACAATCATCTACAACCGCCAAGGCCAAGAGGTCGCCCGCTTGGCCGGCGGGGCCAACTGGGGCAGTGAGGACGCGAGCCGCGTCATCGAAGCGGTGCTCGCGGAGGAATAATGGTCCCGGTCATCGAAACCCAACGCCTGCGCTTGCGCGGGCACGCTCTGCGTGACTTCGATGCGTGCGCAGCGATGTGGGCCGAGCCCGGCGTCGTGCGCTTCATCTCCGGCAAACCATCAACGCGCGAAGAGAGCTGGGGGCGCTTCCTGCGCTATCCAGGCCATTGGCAATTGCTTGGCCATGGCTTCTGGCTGATCGAAGAAAAGGCGACCGGCGCGTTTGTCGGCGAGGGCGGCTTCGGCACGTTTAAACGCGATATGGAGCCCGGATTTGAGGCGCCGGAGATGGGTTGGGCGCTCATGCCGACCATGCACGGCAAGGGCTACGCCAACGAAGCCGTCACCGCGATGATTGCTTGGGGGGAGCCGCATTTCGGCCGCCGAGACTTCGTTTGCATGATCTCGCCCGGCAACGGCCCGTCGCTCGCACTCGCCGCCAAGCACGGCTTCAGTGAGTACACGCGCACCACCTATAAGGGCGAGCCTTCAGTGCTGTTTCAGCGCGCTCAGAGATAAGGCGACAGCGCCAGCCGCACGCGCGAGCCTTGCACCAGCACCTGCTGATAAGTCGCTGGCGTTGCGGGCGCGTTGTACGAAGGGAAGAGCGCGACGAAGCGGTTGAGTTCCCCCGTTGCGCGGCTGTACGCGCCCAAATTTGCACGCCGCAAATCGTTTTCCCGCAAGAGCAATGCTTGCTGTGCAGCCAAAGCAGCGCCCATGGCGTGACGATATTCCGTCTGATCGGCCGTGCCCGTCGCGAGCGCCTGTTGATAAAGCCCAGTCGACAGATCGATCATTCGGACAACGAGCTGCGCGTCGTCGAACCGCAACGGGCCGATGGCGTGGGTCAAGTTTTCCTGTGCCGCCCGCAGGCGCTGCATCATCTGCGCGCGCGTGAAAGTTGTGCCCGCCGCTGCTTCGCGGATCGCCGTCATGTCGAGGTCGGCGAATTGATCTGGCGCGCTGTTGTAAACTTCGATCAGACCTTGCTGCACGAGTATCGCTGCTTCCATCGGATCGCCGCTATTGGTCCCGCGATCGGCGACGACTTGCGCTGCCGCCATGATGTAGCCGCGCAGGTGCTGAATGCGCATGGCCTTCAGTTGATCGCCCGTGAGGCCCGCGTACGCCGCCAACGCGCCGGACTCGCCGGACTCACCAGCGTCAGGCGCGGTGGGCGTCGCGGTGGACGTCGCGGGTGTTGCGCCGCCATTCTCGCCGATAGGCGCGGGCTCGCCCGCTTCGCCTTCGCCGCCTTCGCCTGTATCGGCCCCTGTCTCGCCGCCACCGCACGCCGCGAGCCCGAGCGTTGTCGCGGCCACGCCGACAGTGCGCCAATGCCTAAGTTTCAGCGTGATCATAGTTCGGTGGTCTCTCCGGATTCTCGCCGGCGCACCCTGCCCGATATGCGAAACGCTCGCAACAAGGTGCGACCGTTAGCCCGCGTCCGGTTTACGCTGCCCTCGTGTTCGGGGCAGGAGCGCACTAACTTCCGCGCATGAGCTTGGTTCTCCAACAAGTGCTTGCAGCCGAGGATTTGTCGCGCGTGCGCGCGGAGCTGGCTGAACTCGCATGGGGTTCAGGCAAGCGGACGGCGGGCGCCGCTGCCAAGGGCGTGAAGGAGAACCTGCAAGCCGACGGCGCTGATCCGCGCGTCAAGGCGCTCGAACATTTCGTCGTTGAGGCCCTTCGCCGCCACCCACTCTTCGAAATCGGCGCACGCCCCGCCCGCCTCTCGCGCCTCCTTTTTTCGCGCTACGAGCCCGGCATGACTTACGGCGCGCATACGGACGACGCGCTGATGGGAAGAGGTGAGGACAAGCTTCGCACCGACCTCGCCTTCACGATCTTCTTGGCCGACAGCGCGAGCTACGGCGGTGGTGAGCTTGTCGTGGAATCGCCGCTCGGCGAGCAGGGCGTCAAACTCGAAGCAGGGGATGCGTTTCTCTACTCGGCCGGCTCAATCCACCACGTCGCGCCGGTCACGAGCGGCGTACGTCTCGCAGCCGTCGGCTGGATCCAGAGCTTTGTGCCGGATCCGACCCAACGCGAAACGCTGTTTGACCTCTCGGTCACGCGCACGCGTCTCGCTGCAGCCGGTATCGCTCGAGAAGAAACTCTGAGGCTGGATAAATCGATCTCCAACCTGCTGCGCATGTGGGCGCGCTAGCTTTTCTCGGCGCCGAGCTGCTTGGCGTACCCGCCCGCAACCAATTGCACCATCAGGTCGAAAAGCTTGTCGGGATCTGCGCGGCGCAAGCGTGCGATTTCCGCTTCCATGCCCTCCGCCAAGATGAGCTCGCGCTGACCGTTGCGAAGCGCCTCGACGATGCGACCCGCCGCGACGCTCACTTCCATGCCATTGTCGATGACGCTGTCGCTCACCCCCCGCGTTGCAGCGTTTGCATCAAGTGCGTTCTTCGAGACGTTCGTTTTCACCGAGCCTGGCGCGACGACCAATACGCGGATGCCGAGGTGCGCAGTCTCGGCGCGCACGCTGTCATGATAGCCGATGATGCCGGCCTTCGCCGCGCTATAGGCGCTGCGGAGCGGTGGACCGGCGATGCCGGCGACGCTTGAGATCGCGACGAGCTGCCCGCCACCCGCCGCCGTCATGCGCGGCAACAGCGCTTGGGTCAGCGCAATCGGCGCCAACAGATCGACGCTAATAATGCGCTCATAGACCTCAAACACGGTTTCGACAGCGAGTGAGCGTTGCGAAATGCCAGCATTGTTGACGAGGCCATCTACGCGTCCACTCCAAGCCCATGCTTGTTCCACTAGTGCGGGTATCCGCGCGTAGTCTGTCGCTTCAAAGGGCAGAACCAAGCTGTTCCCGCCAAGGCGTGCGGACACTTCGTTCAGCGCGTCGACATTGCGCCCCGAGAGGATGAGTTTCGCGCCATCCCTTGCCAGCGCTTCAGAGAGCGCTGCGCCGATCCCCGACGACGCGCCCGTGATCCACCATGTTTTACCTGCGAACATTTGGGCCTCCCGAAGTGCGCCTTCGATCAGCCTCACATATCACTCAGCCGCGGCCAAGCAGGGTCCTAACGGAACGGCTGCACGTCGTGGCGATAATCTTCCGACTGGTCGACGGGCGGACTCCGCTTCAATGCGGTCCAGGCGAAAACAATGCCGGACACCAGAACCACCGGTAGACCGAGCATCACCACCAGCGGCGTCGTCGCGAATGACATCGCCATTGAGAAGTGTTCGGTCGCACCCGAGTGTTCGCCTTCCGCCACTGTCGCCAACAGAAAGGTCAGCGCGAACGGCGCAAGCAGTGCTGCGAACACGCCGACAGTCACGACGTGCAGCACGACGATCCGCCGCGATTTCGGCGGCCGCCCCATGGCCCAACTTGCGCCGAGCGTCACCAAAGCGAGAGCAAACACAATCAGCAGTGAAACAATGGCTAGACGCTGAGGGCCGGGGTTCTCGTAGAACAGGCCCGCAGGCCAACCGATCGACAGCGCGAGTGCAATCGGCGTCCAGAGAAACGCGGGCTTCCGCCAAGAGAGCGGCGGGATGCGTTGCGGTATGGGTTGGCCGCGCATGAGGGGAGCATACGCGCGAACATCGCGGCGTCACTGAGGCTGAACCCCTCGCGCGAACTATTTCCCCAAAAGGTTTTGCTTGCGCGCACAAGCATGTTTCAAAGCGTTCATGGACGCTCGCCAGCACTCGATCCCGACCAGCCGCAACCGCGACCCGATCCTCGCCGTGTTGAGGCGTGTGATCGCACCTGGTTCGCACGTGCTCGAGATCGCTTCAGGGTCAGGCGAACATGCGGTCCACTTCGCCAAGAATCTGAGCCGCGTCGAATGGCAGCCGAGCGATCCCGATGAAAACGCCCGCGCCAGCGTCGCCGCTTGGATCGCGCACGACAGCGCCGAGAACATTGCCAACCCACTCGATCTCAATGTCGAAGAGGAGGGCTGGGAGCGTCCCTTCGCGGCCGGCTACGACGCCATCATCGCGATCAACATGATCCACATTTCCCCGTGGCAGGCGACGTTGGGATTGATGCGCGGCGCCGGCGTGCTCTTGTCGAAAGCGACGCGCGGTCCCGGTCTGCTTTTCACCTACGGCGCCTATAAGCGCGGCGGTGAACACACAGCGCCATCAAACGAAGCCTTCGACGCCTGGCTCAAAGAGCGCGACGAAAGCTATGGTGTGCGCGATTTGGAGGAGGTGGAGGCGGCCGCCAACGTCAACGGTCTACGCCTGCGCGAAATCATCGAAATGCCAGCAAACAATCTGTCGCTCGTGTTCGAACGCTAAGCGACTTGCTCCATCATCTCAGCGTTTGAGGCCGGCGATTTATCGCCGCCATTCATCCCCTGACGGACCTTCTCTTCGATCAGCTCGCGGACCTTGTCCTCGGCCGCGCGTCGCTCATCCGGCGGCATCTGCGACAACGCATCTTCCGAGAGTCCGAGCCCAGCAAGCACTTGCTCACGCATTCGCTCCATCGGCGTCTTCTGCGCTTCTTTCAGAAATTTCTCGGTCGCGGTCATCTCAGTGAGCTGCGCCGGCTCTTCGTCCTCGCCGACGCTTTGCAGCGCGAGAATGCTCTCAAACGAAAGCGGCTGCGCGGAGCTGCTCGGCAAAATTGACAGCGGCCCGGCAGAATTTGCCGCGGCATTTGTGTTCACTGGCGCAAACACACCTGCGTTCGCGCCCGCATTTTGTGTGCGAGAAATCAAAGAAAGCAGTGGATTAGAGCCAACCGCGCCGATGTTCATTTGCCAGTGTCCCCGAAGTCACGTGGCAAGAATGCAAGCCCGGCGCCGTTCGTGGTGAATGTCACCATCATTTAATGTGCGGGCCATTTTCGTGTCGCGAAAGGCGCCTATCTCCCGCGCTGCGAACGCACTTGTTCGCGCAACTGAGGAAGTTTCATGCGCACTGCAATTTCGCTGCTCGAACTCGTTATCGGCAGCGCCTTCACGATCGCCGTTGCGGCGTACGTGGCTCAAGGCGCGGTCTTGATGGCGCAGATCGCGTTGTGAGGCGCATCGCGTTGGGAGCGTGGGCAGAACGCCCGCGCTCCCGCGCACCTTCTCTTGTTCAATGAATCAAAACACCGACGGCTTAGCGCGTCGGCGTTGGGGGATCGGTCCGGTAGTCGTAGAAACCGCGTTGGGTTTTGCGGCCAAGCCAGCCTGCTTCGACGTACTTCACGAGCAGCGGACACGGGCGGTACTTCGAGTCCGCAAGACCTTCGTACAGCACCTGCATGATCGCTAGACACGTATCGAGGCCGATGAAGTCCGCGAGTTCGAGCGGCCCCATCGGGTGGTGCGCGCCCATGCGCATGGCTTTGTCGAT
>JAPLOL010000003.1 GCA_026400735.1 Alphaproteobacteria bacterium
GCGTAAGGCCGCGCCGCTTCGGCTTGGCTCTGCGCCCGCTTCAACTTAGCGGCCGCCACCATCTGCATCGCCTTGGTGATCTTCTGCGTGGATTTCACGCTGGCGATGCGGACGCGGAACTCTTTTAAGCTCGGCATTACGGCCCCTTAGGCGAACGTCGCGGTGAACTCTTCGAGGGCGCCTTTGATCTTGTCCTCGATGCCGTCCTTGCCGATGTCCTTCTTGTCGACGATGGCCTTCAAGAGATCAGCCTTCTTCGCGCGCATCCAAGCCGTCAGCTCGCGCTCGTAGCGGCCAATGTTGGCGACATCGATCTTGTCGAGATAACCACGCGTACCGGCGTAGATCAGCACAACTTGTTCTTCGACCGGCACCGGCGAGAATTGCGGCTGCTTCAAAAGTTCGGTGAGGCGCGCGCCACGAGCCAGCAAACGCTGTGTTGCGGCATCGAGGTCGGAGCCGAACTTCGCGAAGGCGGCCATTTCGCGGTATTGCGCGAGCTCACCCTTCAGTGGGCCGGCGACTTGCTTCATCGCCTTGCTCTGAGCGTTACCGCCGACGCGCGCCACCGAGATACCGACGTTGAGCGCCGGGCGGATGCCTTGGAAGAAGAGATCGGTTTCCAAGAAGATCTGGCCGTCGGTGATCGAAATCACGTTCGTCGGAATGTAGGCCGAGACGTCATTGGCTTGCGTTTCGATGATCGGCAGCGCCGTCAGCGAACCCGACTTGTTGTCTTCGTTCAGCTTCGCGGCACGTTCGAGCAGACGTGAGTGCAGATAGAAGACGTCGCCCGGGTAAGCTTCGCGGCCCGGCGGGCGGCGCAGCAGCAGCGACATTTGGCGATAGGCGACGGCTTGCTTCGACAAGTCGTCATAGATGATGAGCGCGTGCATACCGTTGTCGCGGAAGTACTCGCCCATGGCGCAGCCCGACATCGGCGCGAGATATTGCATCGGCGTCGATTCAGAAGCCGTGGCGGCGACGATGATCGAATAGCCGAGCGCGCCCTTGTCTTCGAGCGTCTTCACGAGCTGCGCGACGGTCGAGCGCTTTTGGCCGATGACGACGTACACGCAGTAGAGCTTCTCGCTCTCCGGCGCGTTCCGGTCATGCGCTTCGCGCTGATAGATCATGGTGTCGAGCGCGACAGCGGTCTTGCCGGTTTGGCGGTCGCCGATGATGAGCTCGCGCTGGCCGCGGCCGACCGGGATCAGCGCGTCGATCGCCTTGATGCCCGTCTGCATCGGCTCGTGCACCGACTTACGCGGAATGATGCCTGGCGCGCGCACGTCAACGGTGGAGCGCTTTTCGGCTTTGATCGGGCCTTTGCCGTCGATCGGGTTGCCGAGCGCGTCGACCACACGGCCGAGCAGACCCTTGCCGACCGGCACGTCGACGATCTGCCCGAGGCGCTTAACAGTGTCGCCTTCCTTCAAACCACGGTCTTCGCCGAAGATAACGACGCCGACGTTGTCGCGTTCGAGGTTGAGCGCCATGCCGCGCACGCCGCCCGGAAACTCGACCATTTCACCGGCCTGAACGTTCTCAAGGCCATAGACGCGGGCGATACCGTCGCCGACCGACAAGATGCGGCCGATCTCGGAGACCTTCGCGTCAGAGCCGAAGCCCTTGATCTGCTCTTTGAGGATTGCGGAAATTTCTGCGGCGCGGACGTCCATTACGTACTCCTCAGGCGGATTTCAGGGC
>JAPLOL010000007.1 GCA_026400735.1 Alphaproteobacteria bacterium
ATACCGTCGCCGACCGACAAGATGCGGCCGATCTCGGAGACCTTCGCGTCAGAGCCGAAGCCCTTGATCTGCTCTTTGAGGATTGCGGAAATTTCTGCGGCGCGGACGTCCATTACGTACTCCTCAGGCGGATTTCAGGGCGAGACGCAGAGCGTCCAGCTTGGCTTTGACGGAAGCGTCGAACTGGCGAGAACCGACGCGGGCGATAAACCCGCCGATCAAGCTCTCATCGACGCTGATTTCTGCTTCGACCTTGGCGCCAAGCTTTTCGCCCAGAGCCGCGACCACAGCGTTCTTTTCCTGCTCACCCGGCTCGCGGGCGAAGATGACTTCGACTTGGCGGGCGCCGCGATCGCGGGCCACCAGGGCGCGATAGGCGGACGCGATTTGCGGCAGCTCCGCCGCGCGACGGTTTTGAGCCACCGCGCCGATGGTCTTCCGACCGAGATCGGAAACGCCGAGCTTTTCGGCGACCGCGACCAGCGCCCTGGACTTCTCCACAGGGTCTATCAAAGGCGAGCGGGCGACATCGCGCAGCTCGGCGCTCTCTTTCCAGGCGGCAGCGAACTTCGCAAAGTCCTGCTCTACCACCTCTAACTGCTTGGCATCCTTAGCTAAATCGAACACCGCACGCGCATAGCGGCCGGCTGCTTCGGATACTTCGCCATCAATTCTATCAGCCACGCCTGTCTCGCTGCTCTCGCGGCCGACGATCCGCTGGACCGCCCGCTGCTGGATGACGCCGTTTGGGGAAAACCCAAACATCAAAGGGGTCTGCGCGCTCTCCCACGCGGACCCCCTGACGCGCGCGCGGAGTAACACGGTGCGTTCAGGCTTGACAACCGGGCGCAGGAGCGGCGGATCAGCGACAAAAGCGCCTGATAAGGCGGGGGGAAACGCGACCATGACCAACACGTCCACGCCCGCGCAGGGCAGCCATGACGTATCGCCCGCAAAGATGCGCCAAGTGGTGCTCGCGAGCGCCGCCGGCACGGTGTTCGAGTGGTACGATTTCTTTGTCTATGGCGCGCTGGCGTCGGTCATTTCACCGATCTTTTTCAAAGGACTGCCAGACGCGCAGGCCTTTGTATTCACGTTGCTTACGTTCGCCGTCGGCTTTGTGGTGCGCCCTCTTGGCGCTTTAGTGTTCGGCAAGATCGGCGACTCCGCGGGCCGCAAAGGCGCGTTCCTCATCACCATCACGATCATGGGTGTCGCAACCTTCGCGGTTGGCTTGCTGCCTACGGCAGAACAGGTCGGCATCTGGGCGCCGATCTTGTTGGTAACGTGCCGCGTGCTCCAGGGCTTCGCGCTCGGTGGCGAATACGGCGGCGCGGCGATCTACGTCGCGGAACACGCAAACCCAAAAAAGCGCGGCTTGGCGACAGGCTGGATTCAGACGTCGGCCGCGTTTGGCTTGGTCGGAGCGCTTGGCGTTGTTGCGATCACACGTGCTGTGCTTGGCGAAGAAGGACTGCGTGATGGCGGATGGCGGATCCCATTCCTGCTCTCGATCTTTCTGCTCGGAATCTCCGTTTTCATCCGCTTGCAACTTGAAGAGAGCCCCGCATTTCAGAAACTGAAGAACGAGGGCAAGACCACGAAGGCCGCCTATTCCGAGAGCTTCCTGCAGTGGCGCAATTTGAAAATCGTGCTGCTGGCGTTCTTCACCGTGTGCATGGCGCAAGGCGTCGTTTGGTACACAGGCTCGTTCTACACGCAGTTCTTCCTTGAGCGGACGCTGAAGATCGACTCGCTCACCGTGAACTTGCTGATGATTGCGGCCGTCGCGCTATCTGCGCCGCTCTACATTTTCTTCGCGTGGCTTTCGGACAAGATCGGACGCAAGCCGGTGATGCTGTTCGGCATCGTGCTGATGCTGTTCCTCTACTTTCCCGGTTATCACTTCATCACGCAGCAAGGTAACCCCGAGCTGGCGCGCGCTTCCGAGAACGTGCCTGTAACCGTGATCGCCGATCCGGCGGATTGCACATTCCAGCTCGACCTCACCGGCGGTGCGCGACAGTTCTCGACATCGTGTGACATCGCCAAGGGCGCACTGACCAGCGCTGGCGTAAGCTACACGACTGAAGCCGGACCCGCCGGAGCACTTGCGCGCATCCGCATCGGACAAGCCGAGGTCGAGAGCGTCAGCGCGGTCGGACAATCCAATTCCGAAATTCGCGCCACACGAACGGCGTTCGAAACCGAAACGCTGCGCCCTGCTCTCAACGCCGCCGGCTATCCCGCGCATGCCCCTGGCGCGATGCAGAATTGGAGCTTCAGCGAAATCGCGCGTGTGTTCAGCGAAAAAGGCGGTGTCTATCTCATGATGGCGCTGTTCGTGATCGCGGCGACGGCGCTTTACGGGCCACAAGCTGCAGCGTTGGTCGAACTCTTCCCGACGCGCATTCGCTACACGGCGCTTTCGGTGCCGTATCACATCGGCGTTGGCTGGCTCGGCGGTTTGCTGCCTGCGATCGTGTTCGCGATCAATACGGCGACAGGCTCGATCTATCAGGGCCTTTGGTTTCCGGTGATCGTCACGGCGCTCTCAGCGACCATCACATTCTTCTTCCTGCCGGAAACGAAGGATCGAGATATCCACGCGTAACACTTACTCAAGATGGTTTTTAACGCGTTCACCAGACTTCTGAACGAGAGCTTAAACCTGCTCGTGTAGTGTTCTCCACATGACGGCGATCCCCCACGCCGCCTTGGCCCTCACCAGCGCCCTTGACCGCTTTGGGCACGCCAGTGCGCGCGTGCTCGAAGCGGTCACTGGCGCAGATGATGCGGACTTGGGCGCGGCTCTCGTCGCGATGACGGAAGCCAAGACGCAAGCGAAAGCTGGCGTGGCCGTCATTCGCTTTGCCGATGAAATGTATCAGGCGCTGCTCGAGATCGGCCAAGAGCCTCAGCGGCGATAAGTCGAATTCGCAGAGACAAGCACGGCGCGAGTCACCGCTTCGAACAACACCTTCGAAGCGGACTCATACCGCGGCCGGAGCGCCGCATCGACGCCAACATCGTTCCAGCTACCCATCGCGCCAAAGACCCAGGCCCGCCCCGCTGCCTTGAGCAGCCGCTCCGCTTCGGGTTTGATCTGCGCATAGCGTAGAAATTCAAGCGGGTACGGCAGGTCCTTGCCCTCAAGCGTTCCGCGCGCCGCGACGAAGATGTCGGCAAAGCCGGTGCCGGGAATGGCGCGCGCCACCGGTTCAATGTTCAGGAGCGCATCGCGGAGATCGATCGATGCGCCTTTGATGTTTGTGTCGACGCTTTCTGCTGACGCAGCCTCACCAATCAAAATGTAGGCGCTGAGCCAGATCTTTTTATCGGCGGCGTTCTGGTCGCCGACGCGATCAAAGCCCTCCCACAATTCGGAATGATCTGCGTACACCGGCTCGATCAACCAGCGTGGGCCGCCGCCGACCATGCCCACCAGTAGACGTTCGTCGATATGTCCGAGTTTCTTGCTCTGCTGCATCGGCGAATTGTGCAGCCGCAAACCACGACACTTGCGCTTCTTCAGCTTGTCGAACCAATCCGGCGCGCCGTGAGCAACCTGCTTTAGAGGACCGGCCTCGCTTGGCGTCATGAAGTCGAGCGAGGCGGAGAAACGAAAGATTGGATCGTTGGGGTAAAAGCCCGACACGTCGCGGCCGCTCAGCGCCGCGTTGCCGACAGCGGTTAGAGCGAGAGCACGAAGGATCGGTACCTGCACGCGTTAGTCCTTGTAATAGTCCCGCATCAGCTCTGTTGCCCAGGCTGGCTGACGCGTAACGCCGATCGGCGCGAACTCATCCATCCAAGGCTTCACGTCGAGCACCGGCGTTCCCTCGATAGCGTCAAGCCCGCGCACAGTGAGCACGCGGCCATCGACTTTGACAATGGTCGCGCGCGTCAAGCCAATGCGATTGGGTCGCGCTTTGCCGCGTTGTCCGAAAATGCCGACCACCGGCCAATCCATACGCTCACGCGGGTGCCGCGCTCCCGTCTCGATCTTCGCGGGATCCACTTGATGCATGAGGAATAGCACCTCGACATGGCTGAAATCGCTGAGGCCGTAGAAAGCTGCCTCATTGAACGCCGCGTCGAGAACAATCTCCGCTTCCACCGCACCCCAGAAATCGTCGCTCAGATCCTTGCGGGGTGAGCGGACAATCGCGATGGGCGCGACTTCAAACCCCATCAACTTCACTCCAGCCTAGTGCTTGCCCGCCGCGGTCTCAGCTTTGGAGCGCGAGCGAATGTTAAGCAACTCAACGACCAGCGAGAACGCGATCGCGAAATAGAGATAGCCGCGCGGAATATGGAAGCCGAGACCATCGGCCACTAGCGCGACGCCAACGAGTAGAATGAACGCCAGCGCCAACATTTTCATCGTTGGGTGTTTCTCAATGTAGTTCGCCAGCGGCTCGGCTGCGACCGCCATAACCAGCGTCGACGCCACGACCGCCAAGATCATGACGGGCAGCATGTCGGTCATTCCGACAGCCGTGATCACGCTATCCATCGAGAACACAATATTGATGACAGCGAGTTGCACCAGCACGTCGCCAAACTGGTTCTTAGCCTCGGCCTCTTCGTGGTGAGCGCCCTGCACTGAGGCATGGATTTCCTGCGTGCCTTTCACGAGCAAGAACAAGCCGCCCCCGAGCAGGATGAGATCTTTCACGGTAAAGGCGATGAATTCTTCGACGTGCTCGGTCATGCCCAACATTTCCGGCAGCGCCGCGGGCAGATGGAACAGCGGATGCTCGTCGAGCTGGATAATCCAGAAGATGCCGGCGAGCATGATGATGCGCAGCACCATCGCGCCCCAGACACCGAAGCGGCGGGCGTCTTTTTGCTGTTTGCCCTTCAGCTTGCCGATGGCGATAGAGACAAAGAGCAGGTTGTCGATCCCGAGCACGATCTCGAGAAAGGTCAGCGCCGTCAGGCTGAGCCAAAAGGCAGGCGTGGCCAGAATTTCCATGTGCTCAAATCTCCGCGCTCCCTAACGCCTGAAGAGGATCGCTACGTCAAGGACGTGCGTGTGTGAGCGGGACGTGCTTAAAAGGGTAAATCTCTCGGAGAAGCAATATGCGGCGATCTTTCCTGGCGCTTGGTTTCATCCTGGCAGCGTGCGCATCGCCGCCGATAGCTGTCACCACCTCGACTTTGGTGTCGGCCGACGCCGCGACCTCGCTTGCGGTGGGTGAGCGGATCACGGTTCAGCAATCTTCACAGGAAGCAGGCGACGGCCAGGACCCCGTCAGCAACATGACGTTGCGCCACGCCGATGGCCGCGCCTTGGCGTTCCAGGAAGCCAACCACACGCCGAACGATGTGATGGCGCAGGCTGCTGGCGGACCGCTGGCGCAGATTATGGGTCTGCAGCAGGGCGATGAAATAACGACGCTCTACTACGCGACCGAGGGCGAGCGTTCGCAACCAGGCGGCGCGCCATTCATCTGCGGGCCGCAAGGCCCGGCTGCGATCGGCAAGTACGAAGGTCCGGACGGCGTGATCCAGATTGTTGGGCTGCGCGAAGCGATTCAGTTCGAGACGCTGCAGGACGGCCGGACTGAAGCCATCCCCTATTCGCCGGATCACGTCTGCGCTCGCCTGCGCTTCCGCCGCGACTGAGCCATGGCCGTCTACGCACTCGCGCAACTGCGGATCCACGATGCGGAGCGCTATGGCCGCTACATGAGTGCGTTCATAGCGCGCTATGCAGAGGTCTTCGGAAAGTTCGGCGGCAAACTCTTGGCCGCTGATACCGAGCCACGCGTGCTTGAAGGCCAATGGTGGGACCGAAACAAGGTCGTGCTGATGGAGTTTCCGGACGAAGCTGCGTTCACGGCTTGGGCTACATCGCCAGAATACAACGAGATCGCAGTCGACCGAGTCGCCGGCGCCGAAGCGGTCGTGCTGCTAATCAAAGGCGTCTGAAGTGCGTGACCTAACCCAAGGGCCGATCGCAGGGCATTTGCTCGGCATGGCGATGTTCATTGGCATCAGTTTGATTTTTCAGACGATGTACTTCGTCGTCGACCTTTACTTTGTCTCGCGCCTCGGCAGCGCCGCGATCGCGGGCGTCAGTGCGTCGGGCAATGTCTTCTTCCTGGCGCTAGCGGCGAGCCAACTCATTTCCATCGGTGTGATGGCGACCGTCGCGCAAGCTGTTGGCAAAAAGGACGAGGCCGAAGCGAATCTCTTTTCCGATCAGGCCATCTCAATGTCACTGCTCTTCGGGGCGGTGATGCTGGCGTTGGGATACTCGTTCGGCGGTATCGGCGTTGATGCCCTCACGGCCGATGCAGCGAGCGCGGCTTCTGGCCGCGCATATCTGTTCGCGTTCCTGCCGCAGCTTGCGCTTATGTTTCCGGTCGCGGCGATGACTTCGGCGTTGCGCGGCGCTGGCGTCACCATGCCAACCATGGTTTTGCAAACCGCGACGATCATCCTCAACGCGATCCTTGCGCCGGTTCTGATCGCCGGTTGGGGCACAGGCGTTGCGCTTGGCGCGGCGGGCGCAGGCTGGGCCAGCTCAATCGCGGCCTTCGTCGGCACGATCGCGCTCATCTTCATGTTCCCACGCGTTCAGAAGTACCTGCGCTTGCACGTGCATTCGTTGCGCCCGAAGTTCGGCGCGTGGCGGCGCATCATTTTCATCGGCCTACCGACATCGCTCGAATTCCTGATGATGTTCGTCATCTTTATCGCGATCTACATCGTGATCCGTCCGTTCGGCGCCGAGGCGCAGGCTGGCTTCGGTATCGGCGGCCGGATCATGCAATCGATCTTCTTGCCCGCGATGGCGGTCGCGTTCGCAGCTGCGCCCATCGCCGGCCAGAATTTCGGCGCCAAACGCTACGATCGTGTTCGGGAAACCTTCAATGTCGCGGCGCTGATCGGCTCAGCCATCATGCTGACGCTCAGCATCCTGTGCCACATCAACCCCGCCGTGTTGGCGCGGCCCTTCACGGACGATCCTGCCGTGCTGACGGTGAGCAACGACTATTTGCAAATCGTGTCGTGGAATTTCGTCTTCAGCGGCTTGGTGATGGCCGCGGGCAGCATGTTCCAAGGGATGGGCGACACACGCCCTTCGCTCTTCGCCAGCGCCACGCGCATGCTGACGTTTGTGGCGCCAGTTGTGTGGGCGTCACAGCAGCCGTGGTTCACGCTGCATGATGTGTGGCTGATTTCCGTCGCGTCCGTGGTCGCGCAATGCGCGCTTGTGATCTGGCTCCTATTCAGAACCTTCAAGCGCAAGCTCGGGACCGCAGCGCCCGCTCCTATTGCGGCGGTGGCAGGTTGATCGAGGCCTGGCCAAAGGCGTAGCGCCAGCCTTCAGGCGTACGCACGTAGGTATCGCTGAACCACAGGCGTCGGTCGAACGGGCCGTTGGGACCTGTGCCCTTAAGCCAAAGCAGAGCCGTAACGATCGCCGTATCATCGCCATAGAGGCGCACCGTTTGCGTACCAGGCTCTTCGACCTGGTGCTCATAGACAAATTCCTCATCGCGCGCGGACTGAAGAATGTCCTCGCGCGTGAACACGTCGCCGCGGCCAATGACGAGGATCATGTTTGGATGCAGAATGCGCGCCATACCTTCCGCGTCGTTGCGCTCAACAGCAGCTTGATACTCGGTGTCGAGCGCGGCGACCGTGGCGCGGTCTTGATCGGGCGAAGCGTGCACCTGTTGCGGCATGAGCAGAACTCCAAGCGCCACGGCCAGGCCGCGCGCCTTGTCTAGTGCGAACATTTCGCGTGTCTCCGGGGAGGAAATCGGCTGAGCGGATATTGGCGGAACCTGCGCTGTAACGCTGGCCGTTTCCGGACCTCAATGGCGCCGGCCAGGCGAATTCAAGCGCGCATTTCCTAAGCCGTGGCTATGTTTCGGCATTCGGAGCATCTCATGCCGATCACAGGCCCTCTCTGCCGCGCAGCACGCGCCCTCGTGCAATGGCCGCGTGCACAATTGGCGACCGAGAGCGGCGTGAAGCTAAAAAAGCTCCGCGCTTTCGAAACGGGTGACGTTGATCCCGGCGATGCCGCAAAGGCAGCGTTGCAACGCGCGCTCGAGACGGCCGGCGCAGTGTTTCTCGATGAGGATGATCTCGGGGCTGGCGTGCGCTTGCGATTTACGACGCGCGACGTGAAGCAGTTGCGGCGCATGGAGGGTGAAGGCGGCGCCGTCGGCGAAGACGACGTCTAGCTATTCGAGTCTGAACTTCAGTTCCGCTCCGTTCTGGCAGTGTTGCGCGGCGGCGGAATTCTCTGACGTGCAACGTCGCGAAAGCACCAACAATCCTGACTCACGACCTGGCGGCGTGACGACGTATTCCGAATAGGTCTCATAGTCACTTTGGAATGCGACGTTCGCGCCGGCGTCGCGCAATGCATCGAGCAGATCGAGATTGGTGAACTCGTCATATTCGAACGAGAGCGCCGTCACGCTCTCATCTCCGCCAAATACCGAAACACCAATCTGCGCGCCTGGCGCTTCCAGCCAGCCGTTGCGCCGGACGATTGCATCCGACGCGCGATCACGCAGATCCGGACCAAAGATATGCCAGCGTACGATGCGCGAGATGCGAATGCTGACGGAATCCCATCGATAGCCCCATGCGCGATACTGGCTCTCGGGTAGCGCTTGTACGATGACGTTCGCGGTGGCGCGCGCGATCGGCGTTTCGCTGCGATCAGAGCGCCCCTCTTGCGCGTGCACGTAGGCTGGAAGCAGTGCGAGAACAAAAGCGATGATGGTGGCGCGCATCAGAATTTGGAATAACCGCCGTCGATGAGAATCGAGTCACCATTGTGGAAACTCGACGCATCGCTCGCGAGATAAACGGCAACACCGCCGAACTCTTCTGGTTTGCCCCAACGCCGATATGGAACGCGCGAGATAACGTGGCTGGTAAAGGCGTCATTCTCTTGCGCCGCGCCTGTCATGTCAGTGGCGATCCAGCCC
The DNA here is from genome assembly GCA_026400735.1 of Alphaproteobacteria bacterium. Taxonomy (GTDB): domain Bacteria; phylum Pseudomonadota; class Alphaproteobacteria; order Caulobacterales; family Aquidulcibacteraceae; genus Vitreimonas. The sequence continues at coordinate 8,973 of JAPLOL010000007.1, forward strand.
GGCAGAATGGCGTTCGCGCGCACGCCGTAGCGCGCGAATTCGACAGCGATGCCGTTGGTGACAGAGATGATCGCGGCTTTGGTCGCAGTGTAGTCCTGATTGCGCGCGGCGCCGAAGAGAGCGCCAAGACTTGCCACCGCTGCGATCGAGCCTCCGGGATCGCCTTGCTCTGCGCGCGCTTTCATGTGGCGACACGCTTCGCGCATGGTCCAGATCATGCCATCGAGATTGATCGCCATAACACGGCGATAGTCTTCGCCGCCAATATCGAGGAATGATTTCCAGCGATTGGAGACGCCCGCGTTGGCAAAGCACGCGTCGATGCGACCAAATTCCGCGAGCGTGGCGTTGAACCCCGCGACGACATTGGCTTCTGTTGAGACATCGACGATACGCGCGTTGACCTTCGTGCCGTGCGCTTTCAGCCGCTCCAGCGCTCGCGCGTTCTTCTCCGAGTTCGTGCCCCAAATCTCGACGCTTGCGCCTGCCTGCGCGAGCGCATCCGCCATGCCAAGGCCAATGCCGCCATTGCCGCCGGTGACAAGCGCGACGCGGCCAGTGAGATCAAAGGGTTTGTAGGTCATGGTCGATCATGATCATTCTTGGCGCCGTGAGGCAATACTCGCGTTAGCTATGCGAAGCGCTTCAGGGCCCAATCGAAGTTGGGCATCTCGCCAACGGTTACCGATGGCGCATCCTCGCCATGGTCTTCCGACTCTTCGATCCAGTGAGCGAAGCCATCGGCGATCCAAGAACGGTCTGGCATCCCAGCGTTCTGATAGAGTCTCCGTACAAACGTCTCGGCGACTTGCCTGCCCCAATCGATAGCCTCTTCGCCACTGTTTGCGGCTATCCGAACGCTCCAGCTCGACTCGAAGTCTGTGCCAGACCGCTCGTTGGAGCGGCGCTCCTCGGGTGACTCGAAGCCAAACGAGAACAGAAAGGACTGCGGCATAGTCATCAAAGGAAGCTGTACGGGTCCACATCGATCTGCACGCGCACGGAGCTGTGCAGTTTCACGCGACTCGACCATGCGGCGAGGAATGCGCTGACATCGACGTTGCGATTGGCGCGGACGAGGAAGCGGTGGCGATACATGCCACGGATAACACTGAGGGGCGCAGGCGCTGGGCCCCAGAGGTCGAGACCTTCCACGTGCGGCGCTTTTTCGCCGAGCGCTTTGGCGGCGTCGGCAGCGATCTTCTCGTTGGGTGCTGATACGATGACTGCGGCGAGTCTGCCATACGGGGGCATGCCGGCGGCTTCACGCTCTGCGACTTCGGCAGCGAAGAAGGCGTCGCGGTCTTGCGCGGCGAGCGCTTGCATCACTGGTTCGTGCGGCGCGTAAGTTTGGATGAGCGCCCTACCCGGCTTCTCGTGACGACCGGCGCGGCCAGCGACTTGGCTGACCAACTGGAATGTGCGCTCGCCCGCGCGGAGATCGCCGCCCTTCAAGCCGAGATCTGCATCGACAACGCCAACGAAGGTGAGGTTCGGGAAGTTGTGGCCCTTGGCGACGATCTGCGTGCCGATCAGAATGTCGATCTCGTTGTTCTCCATCCGCGCCACAAGTTCACGAACAGCGTCGCCGTTGGGCGTTGTGTCGGATGAGAATATTTCGACACGTGCATTCGGGAAGCTGTCGCGCACTTCTTCTTCGATGCGCTCTACGCCAGGGCCGATTGAAGTGAAGGCATCGACGGCCTTGCACTCGGGGCACTCTTTCGGTTTCGGGATCGAGAAGCCGGTGAGGTGGCAAACGAGGCGGCCTGAGTAGCGGTGCTCGACCAGCCATGAATCGCTATCTGGCGAGCGCATGCGATGTCCGCACGCGCGGCAAAGCGTCAGCGGGGCGTAGCCGCGGCGGTTCATATAGAAGAGCGATTGCTCACCGCGCAGCAGCGCTTGAGCGGCGCCGGTGATGAGCTTCGGCGAGAGCCAGCGGCCCTTCTCTGGCGGATCGAGCTTGAGATCAATCAGCTCGACGTCTGGCAATTCCGCCGTGCCGTGACGTGATGGCAGCTGCACATGCGCGTAACGGCCCGCTTGCGCGTTGACGAGCGTTTCGAGTGAAGGCGTGGCGCTGGCGAGCACCACCATGCAATCGCCGAGCTTGGCGCGCACGATCGCCATGTCGCGGGCTTGATAGATCACGCCCTCTTCTTGCTTGTACGAAGGGTCGTGTTCTTCGTCGATCACGATCAGGCGCAGGTTCGGATACGGCAGAAACAGCGCCGAGCGGGCGCCAACGATGAGACGCGCCCGGCCTGCTGCGATCTCGCGCCAAGCGCGGCGGCGGGCTTTTTGTTGAATGGCAGAGTGCCATTCAACGGGCTTCACGCCAAAGCGCGCCTCGAAGCGGCTCATTGCAGCTTGAGTCAGCGCGATTTCGGGCAGCAGCACGAGCACTTGCGCATTTGGCGCCTCTTTCAGCGCTTCAGCTGCGGCTTCCAAATAAACTTCCGTCTTGCCCGAGCCGGTAACGCCATCGAGCAGCGCGACATGGAATTTGCGTTCGCGCACGGAGGCGCAAAGTTCTTCGGCCGCTGCGAGCTGAATGGCGGAAAGGTTCTTGCCGCTAAGCGCAAGGTCTGGATTCGGGAACGGCGGATCTTCGCTAATCTCCAGCTTCACCAGCGCGCCGCAATCGACGAGGCCCTTCACGACTGCAGATGATGTCTCGGCGCGGCGAGAAAGTTCTGCAGCGCTCACGTTCTCCTTCGCCGCTTCTTCCATCACGCGGCGGCGCGCGTCAGTCAGCTTCGGCGGTTGTTCGCCACTGGGGGCGAGCACGGTGTGCGTCGGTGGCGGGAAGAGCGCTTCGGGGGCGCGCACGACCATGCGCGAGAGATCGCCGGGCGGACGCACGACGTACTTCGCCGCCCATTCGACGAACGCGCGGCTAATCTCAGGCACCGGCGTGCCGGGCAGAACTTCTTCGATGGCTTTCAGATTCGCAGCGCCGGGGTGGTTGCGCTCTACGCCCCAAACGACGCCGCGCACCAGTCGCGATCCGATTGGCGCGATGACGTGCTGGCCGGGTTGGATCTGTAGCGACGAGGCCGCGCGGTAGTCGAACGGTTCGGGCAGAGGCAGCGGAAAAAGTACGGCGACTTTGTCTTGCGTGTCGGATTCGTACTCCGCGCCCTCCTCCGCAACCGAAAAGAGTGGTCCGAGCGGAGGCGTGGTGCGCGTGCGCTTCAGCGCATCCAGGGCGCGACGGCGGGCGGTTGAACTCATTGCCCCTGAATCTAGGGGCTCGCGGGATTCGGCGAAAGCACCAGATGTTGCGCAGCTGTTACTGAATGGCGCTTAACTTTCCTTACTGACTCGTCCTTAGGCACGCGGCGCGACCTTCTAGGGGCCATGTTCGCGAAATTTCTGTCCCGGCTCGTGCCGCTGCCAGCCAGCGCGCACGACCATTTGTTCACGACGTTCGCGCCGGATGGCGCGCCGCCGTCGGTGTTGAACACGATCTACCACCAGTATCGCAATGCGATGCCGGATGAGCTCGTGCCGCCACAGCATGTGCATTTTCGCGCCATGGTGGACCGCATCATCGGTGCGAACTGGCGCAGGTTAGATGGCGTCGAGTTGCGGCGCGTGAGTTCGGCCTACGTGACGTGCTTCGAGCGTGCGGAGGCGTTTGAGTTTCAATTGGCGTTGTGGCGGGTCGATCCGGACTTTCGGCGGTTTCTGGCCGAGACGCGGCAGCAACTGATCACCGAGCTTATGCCTTTGGCGGCGGCGGAGAGCGCGCGGCGAGTCCACTTCTCACGTTGGAAGGAGTGCCTCGCCGCGCCGCTCGACCTTGAGGCTGAGACACTCCTGGGACTGATCCAACAGATGAGCCCCGACGACTGGCACGAGATCGCGCTGCACTGGGACTGGAATTGGGGCTTGAGCGAGCTCGCGTGGATTACGAAGCAAAGGGGGTGTGATCGGGCGACGGCTGTGTTCGTCCTGTGCTCTGGCTTTCCAGGCGATGTAGCGCGCCTGAGAGCGAGACGCGAAGAGGACGAGCGCGCGCCGTTCATCCGTGAACTCGCGGCGAGGGTCGAAGGCGGCTTCTATCAGGACGCGATATTCGGACTTGCATTGTCTGTGCGGCAGCGACTGGCCTTCGAAGCGGAGCTGGCGACAGCACGCGCAACCGGCGTCAGCCCCTGGCAGATTCCGAGTGAGCTGATCTCGTTTGAAGGCCAGCGGCCGCACGACCCGAAGTATGCCGTGAGCGATGGACGCGCTCATTTTCAGTATGAGTATTGGCTCCGGCATCTCGCGCCGGGCCGCAATCGTTAAGCAGACCTCAATAGCCGCTCGTGCAACGTGCTGCACATGAGTGCCGCTTCCGCCCTCCTCTCACAATGGACCGCGCATCTGCGCGAGGAGCGCCGTTTCTCGGACAATTCAGTTGCGGCGTACGAGCGCGATGTTGCGGCATTTCTGGGCTTTTTGAGCGGGCATTTGGGCGGCGAGCCTGGCGCAAAGGATTTGGCGGAGCTGGAGCCGCGCGATTTGCGCGCCTATCTGGCACATCGCAGACAAGGTCCGGATGCACTTGCAGATCGCTCGATTTCGCGGGCGTTGGCGGCGATCCGTAGCTTCTATCGCTATCTTGAACGGCGCCACGGCGTGAAGAACGCGCGGCTCGCTTTGGTGCGTGGGCCGAAGCTGAAGCGTTCGTTGCCGCGCCCGGTTTCGGAAGGTGCGGCGCGCAATCTGATTGCGGAAGCGACCGCCTCTGCCGCCGATGAATGGCAAGGCGCGCGCGATGCGGCGTTGCTGACCCTGCTCTATGCGGCCGGACTTCGGATCAGTGAGGCTTTGGCTTTGTCGGGTGGTGATCTGCCTTTGCCGGATGTGCTGCGGGTTCAGGGCAAAGGCGGCAAAGAGCGCGTTGTGCCTTTGCTCTCTCAGGCGCGAGAGGCGGTCGCGCGCTACGTCGAAATTTGCCCTTACGCGATGGATGAGGATGCGCCGCTCTTCCGTGCGAGCCGTGGCGGAGCGTTCTCTCCGCGCATGGCTCAGGCTCTGATGGAGCGTTTGCGCATGGCGTTGGGCTTGCCTTCGAGCGCTACGCCGCACGCTTTACGGCACGCGTTCGCAACACATTTGCTCGCGAACGGCGCCGATCTCCGCGCCATCCAAGACCTGCTCGGACACGAATCGCTATCGACGACTCAGACCTACACGAGCGTCGAAGCGCAAAAAATTTTGCAGGCCTATCGCCGCGCGCATCCGCGTTCGTGAGCATTTTCGCGCAAGCGCACCACGCTACGCGCCTTTGTTTTCAAGGCTCGTAGAGTTTTCGCGCAGTCATCGCGAAGAGAAAAACCGCGGACGCAGAAAAATGCACGCGATGACTTGCGGAAACTACTTGCAAACCAAATTCAGCGAGAAAAAGCGCCGGAGAGTCAACCAACTCCCGTCCAACACGACCAAACAAAACCAATGAGGAAAATGACCATGGCTAAGAAAGTTAAGAAGGCCGCTGCCAAGAAGCCGGCGAAGAAGGTTGCGAAGAAGTCGGTCCGTAAGGCCGCCACGCGCAAGACCACGAAGAAGACCGTCGCCAAGAAGCCGGCGAAGAAGATGGCCAAGAAGACCGTTCGCAAGGCTGCGAAGCGCAAGACCGCCAAGAAGGTCGCTCCGCCGGTCGCGATGTAAAGTCCGAAAAGGGGGA
>JAPLOL010000142.1 GCA_026400735.1 Alphaproteobacteria bacterium
CACGCGCAGCCCGTCCACGAATTGCGATTTCACGCCTGCCCGGTCGAGCATGCGGCTGATCTGCGGCCCGCCGCCGTGAACGACGACAGGATGCAAGCCCACGAGCTTCAAAAGGACGACGTCTGCGGCGAATTTGCGGGCGGTTTCGTTGTCACCCATCGCGTGACCGCCATATTTCACGACAACGATCTCGCGGTCGTAAATCTGGATAAAAGGAAGGGCCTCCGCGAGCGTTTTCGCGGCGGTCAAACCTTCTTCCAGCGCCGCCATGCGGTCTTTCGGGGGAAGCTTGCTCACGCGCGGTTCCTAAGCGGTATCGCCGCTCACGCCAAGGCGGCGATTTCAGCCCTTAGAAGCTCGATCCCCAGGCCGGTTTCGCTGGAGGTTGCGATAATTTCAGGGTGCGCCGCTGGGCGCTTGGAAATTGCTGCGGCGGTGGCCTGTGCTGTCGCTGCGATTTCAGTTGGTTTGACTTTGTCGGCTTTGGTCAGCACGAGCTGATACGTCACGGCCGCCTTGTCGAGCGCGTCCATGACATCCTTGTCATCCGGCTTCAGCCCGTGACGCCCGTCGATCAAGAGAATGACGCGCTTCAGGCTAATGCGGCCGCGCAGGTAGTCGCGCGTGAGCGTCGTCCAGCGGCCGATCTCGTTCTTCGGCGCCTTGGCGTATCCGTAACCCGGCAAGTCGACGAGGCGCAGGACGTCGCCGACGCGGAAGAAGTTTAGGTCACGCGTGCGGCCGGGCTCGGTCGATGCACGGGCAAGTTTCAATCGTCCTGTAAGGGCGTTGATCAACGAGGACTTGCCGACATTGGAGCGTCCCGCGAACGCAATCTCTGGCGCTCCAGCGTCCGGCAGAAACTCCATGCTCGGCACGCCGCGTTCGAAATCGATCGGCCCCGCGAAGAGCAAGCGGCCGGCTTCGATGCGTTCTGCTTGTTCTTCGTCTGACAAGGTCATTCGTGTGTCCGCGCTACTCCGCTGGTTTTGCTCGTAGTCGATGCAATAATTTGTCGAGCTGCGTTTCTACGCCTTGCCGGCGCATGATCACGTACTGCTGCAGGATCGAGAGCGTGTTCGACCAGGTCCAGTAGATGACCAAGCCCGCGGGGAAGGCCGCGAACATGAAGGCGAACAGGATCGGCAAGAGCCGGAAGATCTGCGCTTGCATCGGATCTGTCGGCGGTGGCGACAACGCTTGCAGCGCCAACATCGAAAGGCCGTAGAGGATCGGCCAAACGCCGATGATGAGCGCCCCGTTGAAGAGACCCGAGACATCGTACGGCAGCAGGCCAAACAGGTTGAAAATCGAGGTCGGATCGCGCGCCGAAAGATCGTGGATCCAGCCCACGAACGGCGCGTGACGCATTTCGATCGTCACGGTCAGCGTCTTATAGAGCGCGAAGAACACCGGGATCTGCATCAGGATCGGCACGCAGCCGGCCACTGGGTTGATCTTCTCGGTTTGATAGAGCTTCAGCGTCTCTTGTTGCTGACGTTGTTTGTCAGCGGCGTAGCGCTCCTGGATTTCCTTCATCTTCGGCTGCAGACCGCGCATCTTCGCCATCGCTTTGAACGATTGGTAGACGAGCGGGAACATGATCGCCTTGATCACGACCGTGGAGGCCAAAATCGCGAGGCCGAAATTGAAGACGATGCCCCAGCCGGCGAACACTTGGCCGAAATAGTGGAGCATCGCGAAGAACGGACGCGTCAGAAACCAGAAATTGCCCCAGTCGATCGCGTCGTCGAAGCGCGGGATCGGCTGACCGCCGCCAACTTCTTCGCTCGCGTGCTGATAGTCGCGCAGCAATTCGTAGCGTTTGGCGCCGGCAAAGAAACGCTGGCTGTAGGTGACTTCGCCGTTGGCCGGCACTTCGCGCCACTGGCCGCGATACGAAGCGAGATAGTCGTTGCGGCCATCGCGCGTGCGGCTGTCGAAGTAAGCGGAGACGCGCTCATTCTGATCCGGGACAAGCGCGGCCAGCCAATAGTGATCGGTGATGCCGAACCAGCCGCCTTCGCCGGTCATGTCTTCGATGCGTTGATCTTCAGCGACCCGATCGCGCGTGCGGTCGCGCGCATGCTTATCTGCGGCCTTGTAGGTGACGGCGCGATATTGCCGTGGTCCCGCAACGCCGACCAAGCCTTGGTGCACGATTTGGCTGAAGCGATAATCCTGCGGCATGCCGGCGCGACGCACGGTAGCGAACGGGCGCGTCGATTGCGCTGTCTCGCTCGCGTTACGCACCGTGTCGGTGATCGTGAACATGTAGTTCTGGTCGATCGAGATACGGCGCTGAATGGTGAGGCCGTCGCCAGCGTCAAAGCTCAGCGTGATTGGCGTTGTCGGCGTTAGCCGGTCGCCTTCGGTCAGCGTCCAGCCGCTGCGCACATCTGCGAGTGGGCGAGAGGTTTCGCCGGTCTGCAATTCCCATCCGAAGAAGGCGTCGTGGCCGTATTGCGTGTTGATCGGCGACAGCACCGTGACTTCGTCGCTCGTGGGATCAATGGTGCGATGATACTGGCGCAGATTGAGGTCATCGATGCGGGCGCCTTGCAGCGAGATCGAGCCGTCGACTTGGCTGGTGTCGATCGCAACGCGCGCTGAAGCGGCGCCGAGGGCGTCCGTGCGTGAGATCGGGCCGGTGCTGGTCGTGGTTGGCGTGGTCGCGCCGTCAGCGCCGGTTGTTTGATCCGTGCTCTGTTGTTGCTGCTGTTGCTCTTGCAGCGCGATTTGCGCGCGTTGCTGCGCCTGCATCCGCTCGCGCGCGGGGCCGTTGTAGAAGATGTCGAAGCCCGCGAAGATCGCGATCGAAAGCACGATGGCGATGATCACGTTGCGGGTCTCGGTCGGGCCCATGCCGCCGCCTGGATTCTGCATCGGAGTCAGTCGCTTTCGGTTGATTTTGCGGGAGCTTTGGCGCGTTTCGCCGGCCCGCCAGGGGCTTCCAAGTCGGCGCGGAGCCTTATCAGCGCGTTTCCAAGATCGTCAAGCAATGCAGGCCAAGCGGCAGATGGGGTCTGTTGCCGCGCCACCAAGACATAATCGACACCGGCCAGACCAAGCTCAGGCAGCAAGCGACGAGCGGCCTCGCGTAGCCGGCGCTTCGCTCGGTTGCGGTCAACGGCGCCGCCGACCT
>JAPLOL010000102.1 GCA_026400735.1 Alphaproteobacteria bacterium
AAGCGCACCACGACATCCGCGCGGTTGCACAACCAATCAACGAGTTTGCCTTTGCCCTCGTCACCCAATTGGGCGCCGACGACGACTACGCCTGCCATGAGTCACCTCGCGCGGGGTGTCGCCCAATCCGCCGTTTGGGGCAAGGCCGCCAGCGCCGCAACGCTGTCAGATCAGGTCTGCGGCGGCGCTTCTGACGGAGTTTCCGGCGCAGGCGACGGCACGGGCTCGACAGGCGCCGAGGGGCGCCATGGATCGAACGTCGCGGGCGGCCAATCGGGCGCGATCGCAGCGCTGGTCTTCGGATGCGCGTCGGTTGAGTCGCGGCGCAGCAATTGTTGCGCGCCGAGCGCCTCACCGGTGCGGTAGAGAATATCCAGAAGCTCGGGGTCTTTGATGTCGAGCTTGCGCAGCTTGTCCACCAGCTGCGGCTTCATCTGCTCACCGAGCAACGTTTCGATATGCTCAGGCCGGCGAAACTCTTCCTCATCAATCTCAAGCCGTGCGTCGTAACGCTGGAACGTCAGCACCGGCTCGCGTGAAAGCAACGGCGTCGCCGTTTGCATCTTCACTTCAGAATTGACGTACCAAGGAAAACGCGGGTTCGAGAGCATTTGCAGCGTCGTGATTTGCTGCTGACAGATATCGTGATTGTAGCCCTCAAGCGCGGCCATCACCTTGCTCGAATACATAAGCTTGCGGAAATCACCGATCGCCTTGGCGCTGGAGCGGCGCTTGCGATTTCGCTTTTCAAACCGCTTGCGCACATAGCCAGTGCCAACCGACCAGATCAGCAGCTTGTCCTCGCCCGTCTGCCAGTTGAACCCGAATGCAGGCTCAGTGACCGTCAACAGCAATTGCAGTGCTGGATTGTTGTTCGGGCTAACGCCGCCATCGAAGAAATGTGCGTAGCCTGAAACATTGCCGTTCTTATTGCGCGCCAGCGGCACGCGGACGTCGGAGAAGTACGTTGGCGCTGCGGCGGAGCCCTGCACGAGATCGCGCAGATAAAAATCCGAGTTCGCGATGCCGTCGCTGCTCGAATGCGAATTGAAATAGCACCAGTCCGGATTGTTCACGACGATCCAGGCCGAGCCGCTATCGATGCGCTTAGCGTGGATGGCGAGACCAGTCTTCAGGTCTTCGGAATTCAGCTGGCGATCACCAAGATGCTCTTGCAGCGCTTGCGTCAGCGCCTTGTTCTTAAACGCCGGGATAAGAACGCGCAGCGGGCCTGGCACTTGCGGACGCGAAAAAATCGCCGGCAGCAGCTTGAAGTATAGATCAACAACATCGCGTACGCGCCACTCAAGCGCCAGCGTCGTCGCGATGATGGCGCCCGTCGACGTGCCGCCGATCAGGTCGAAATAATGCGCGAGCCGAAAGCTATCGCCTTGCCCGCTGCGTTCGGCGAGATGCCGCTCTAGCTGCGCCAGAACGCCAAGCGTCAGCAGCCCACGTGCGCCGCCGCCGTCCAGAGCGAGAATACGCTTCGGACCGGGACGATTGAATCGTTCACGCAGATGAGCGCTCATGTAGCGTCCCCCTTCTGGAGCACTGGCAAGAACGGCCAAAGCCGCTCGCGCTTAGTCGCGGCCGAACTGATAGCCGATGCGGATGCCGATTTGATCGACGCCCTGATTGTGCCCGCTGCCGATGATTTGGCCGTGGCTCAAGTGTTCGAAGAACAATTGGCCTTCCCAAGGACCTTCAAAGTCGCGCGTCAAGCCAATCGACGTACGGAAGAGATCTTCCGAGCCGAGCAGCAAGTGATCCTTCGCGAAATCGACGTTCGCTTGCGAGCCGCCTGGATATGGATTTTCCGTCGCGCCATCGTGGATGACGTAGCCAACGCCCGGCTCAATCGCCCAGCCTTCTGCAAAGTCCCAGCGCCACTCGAGACCAAAGCCGCCGAAGCTCGTGTCGCCAGCAGTGTTGACCGAAGCCATGATGTACGGCTGAGGCGAACCTGCCCAATTCAGGAAATCAGGCGAGTCAAACGAGACTTGGAATTCGACGTTCGGGCCATCTTCCTTGTCGGCATTCTTGCAATCGAGCACGCAAATGTTGTGCTGCATCACGCCAACATGAATTTCATCGATGCCAGCTTGTGCCTGCGGCGCGAGCGCCATCAGTGCGCCAAATGCCGCGATCCCAGCCGTAGTTCCCCGCATGAGCCGTCTCCCAATTCGGTGCGCAACCTAGCCCGGTCGCGCCCATCTAGGGAAGCGCTCAGTCCTGCGCTGTGTCGGGATCGAAACGGTAGAGGAAGCGCAGACCCACGTAATCAAGCCCTTGATTTCGGCCCTTATCGAGGATCTGGCCGTGGCTCATGTGTTCCCAATACAACTGCAAACCGGCGCGATCACCGAACTCACGCTCCAGTGCAAACGAGGACCGGAAAAGGTCGCGCGAGCCCAGCAACTGGTTGTCCGCTTCGAAGGCGACGCTGTCGGGTGAGCCTTCCGGATACGGATTGTCGATTTCGCCGTCGTGGATGATGTAGCCGAAGCCCGGCTCGAACGCCCAGCCGTCAGCGAATTCCCAACGCCATAAGACGCCGACGCCGCCGAAGTTCACGCCGTCTTCGTCGGTGGCGATTGAACCGAAGAAATACGGACGCGGCGAGCCGATCAGATTGAGGAAGTCCGGCGAGTTGGAGACGAACTCCAGCTCGACGTTCGCGCCCTCTTCCTTGCCCTCGACGATATCGCCGTGGTCAGAGCGAATGTTGCCCACGACACCAACCCGAACCTCTTCGATTTCGGCATGAGCGGGGGCGACAAGAGCCGCGACAGCTAAGAGTAGCGTCGAGCCAAGCAGCTTCAATTTCATAGCGTCCCCTCGCAACCGATCTTTCCCGGGTCGCGGCGATAACGCAAAATCACGCGCGGCGGTTCCCCGCCAACGGCGCTTATGAACTAGAAGCGAATGAGCTTGGCATATCGGACTTGCGGCAGCGCTTTGATGCGGCCCAAGAGATCGTCCGGGATCAACTGGTCCACGCCCACGAGCGCAATCGCATCCTCGCCCGCTCCTTCGCGGCCAAGGTGGAAGGTCGCAATGTTCACGCCGGCTTCCGCGAGCATCGTTCCGAGGGCGCCAATGAATCCCGGCTTGTCGGAATTGTTCACGAACAACATCACCGGATGGAAGTGCGCCTCAAGCTGCATCAGCTTCACTTCCGCGATCTTCGGCGCGCCGGCGACGACTGTACCAGCCAACGTCCGCCACTTGCCGCCGGTCTGCACCTTCACGCGGATCAGGCTGTCATAGATCGGCGAAAGATCGCGCTTGCTCTCGGTGAATGGCGTGCCGCGCTCTTTGAGGATCGCAGGCGCGGAGACCATGTTCACCTCTTGCAGCAGCGGACGCAGCAAACCGGAAAGCAGCGCCGCCGTCAGCGGCTTTGTATTCAACGCCGCGACTTGGCCTTCATACTCGATCTCAACAGCGTCGAGGCCCTCATCGACGATCTGCCCCGCGAATGCACCAAGCTTTTCCGCCAACGCCGCGAACGGCTTTAGGCGCGGCGCTTCTTCAGCTGTGATCGACGGCATGTTGAGAGCGTTTGTGACGGCGCCGCTCAGCAGATAATCCGCCATCTGTTCGGCAACCTGCAGCGCAACGTTTTCCTGCGCTTCGTTGGTCGAAGCGCCGAGGTGCGGCGTGGCGAGGAAGTTCGGCGCGCCGAAGAGCACATTCTCTTTCGCGGGCTCGATGGTGAACACATCGAACGCCGCCGCTGCGATGTGCTCACTTTCCAGGCCTTCACGAAGCGCAGCCTCATCAACAAGACCGCCGCGCGCGGCGTTGATGATGATCACACCGTTCTTGGTCTTGGCCAGATTTTCGCGCGACAAGATGTTCTTTGTTTTGTCGGTCATCGGCACGTGCAGCGAAATCACATCCGCGCGCGCCAGCAATTCCTCAAGCTCAACCTTCTCGACGCCGATCTGCACCGCCCGCTCCGGCGATAGAAACGGATCGTACGCAACGACCTTCATCTTCAATCCAAGCGCGCGATCCGCAACGATGCCGCCGATATTGCCGCAACCAATGAGCCCCAGCGTTTTGGCGTAGAGCTCACGGCCCATGAAGCGGTTCTTTTCCCACTTGCCAGCTTGGGTCGAAACGTCGGCGGCAGCGAGTTGACGCGCGGCCGCAAACATCAGCGCGATTGCGTGCTCTGCCGTCGTGATCGAATTGCCAAACGGCGTATTCATCACCACGATGCCTTTCGCGGTCGCCGCAGGAATATCGACATTGTCGACGCCAATCCCGGCGCGGCCGATCACCTTGAGATTCTTCGCGGCAGCAATGATGTCCGCCTTCACCTTGGTGGCCGAGCGAATGGCGAGGCCATCATAATTGCCGATGACCTCCTTCAGCTTCGCCGCGTCCGGTCCAAGCTGAGGCTGAAAATCAACCTCGATGCCGCGCGTCTTGAAAATGTTGACGGCGGCTTCGCTGAGTTCGTCGCTGATGAGAACTTTTGGCATTGGAAATTCCTAAAATTGCAGCGAGCCCTGAGCCTGTCGAAGGGCGCGAACACGCGCACCGGCCTTCGACAAGCTCAGGCCTCTGTTTGTGTTAAGCGGCTTTGGTTTCGAGTTCGGCAGTAAGCGTCGCGAACGCCCACTCGATCCACGGCGTCAACGCCGCGACATCGGAAGCATCGATGGTGCCGCCGCACCAGATGCGAAGGCCCGGAGGCGCCGAGCGATAAGACGCCGCGTCAAACGCAACGCCCTCTTTTTCCAGCAACGAAGCAAGCTTCTTCGCAAACTCCGCCTGCGCATCCTCCGCGAGCGACGTCACGCGCGGATCGACAACCTTCAGGCACACGCTGGTATTCGACCGCGTCGCCGGGTCGTGCGCCAGAAAATCAATCCAGGGCATCTTCGCCGCCCAATCGGCCAGCACCTTGGTGTTGGCGTCAGCGCGCGCGCGCAGCCCTTCAAGGCCGCCAACCGACTCCGCCCATTTCAGCGCGTCGATATAGTCTTCCGTCGCCAGCAGCGAAGGCGTGTTGATGGTCGAGCCTTCGAAAATCTCGAGATCGACTTTGCCCTTTTTGGTCAGGCGGAAAATCTTCGGGATCGGCCGATCCGGCGTGTAGCTCTCCAGCCTTGCGATGGCGCGCGGCCCAATGATGAGCATGCCGTGCGCCGCTTCGCCGCCCAGCACCTTTTGCCACGAGAACGTCGTCACATCGCACTTCGACCAATCGATCGTTTGCGCGAACACGGCGCTGGTCGCGTCGTTGATGGTGATGCCTTCGCGGTCGTCAGCAATCCAATCGAAGTTCGGCACGCGCACGCCAGAGGTCGTGCCGTTCTGCGTGAAGATGATGTCGGCGTCTTTGCGCGCCAGCTCCAACTTCGGCAGCGCGCCGTATCCTGCGCTATGCACCTTGGCGTCGAGCTTCAATTGCTTGGCGTCAGTGACCCATTCTTCGCCAAAGCTCTCCCAAGCGAAAATATCGACCGGCCGCGCTCCAAGCATCGACCACATCGCCATCTCGACAGCGCCTGTGTCCGAAGCCGGAACAATCGCGATCTTGTGCGTGTCCGGCACACCCAGAATAGCGCGCGTACGATCGATCGCTTCTTTGAGCTTGGCTTTGCCCGGCTTCGCGCGATGCGAACGGCCCAGCGCCGCGTCTTTCAACGCGTCTGTGCTCCAGCCCGGACGTTTTTTGGTGGGGCCCGACGAAAATCGGGGATCAGCCGGGCGCACTGCCGGCTTCGCGGTACCTGTCATCAACTTGTCTCCCATCCTCACAGATGAGCGCCCGCCGTTGGGAGCGGGTGGCCCGCTGACCCTGGTGCGCTGGTTCGGAGACCATGTCCACTGCGGCGCATTCATTGACCGCAGTGTCGGCAAAAGCTGCGCCGGGGTGGAGCTTAGGCCCCGCCCCGGCGCCTCAATCTAGTGCAGCCCGCCGGAAGCAGTGATGCGTTCGCCGGTCAGCCAAGCTGAATCGTCGGACGCCAAGAACACCGCGACTTTTGCGATGTCGTCAGGCCGACCAAGCCGGCCAAGCGGCGTGCGCGCGATGATGTCCGCACCGAAATCGCTGTCGGGAATGCCGAGTGTCCGAGCGCCCTCGGTATCGACACCGCCAGGCGCGACGGTGTTTACGCGGATCTTGCGCGGTGCCAATTCAAGCGCGAGCGCTACGCTGAGCGTGTCGACCGCGCCCTTGGTGGCCGAATAAATCGACGATCCGGGCACCGGGCTTTCGCTGACCACCGAACTCACATTCACGATCGAGCCGCCATCGGCTCCAATGTGTTTCGCCGCCTGTTGGGCGACGAGCAATGAGCCCAGCACGTTGATGTTGAACTGGCGGTGAAATTCGGCCTCGCTCACTTGCTCAAGCGGTTGAAATGCAAACACGCCGGCGTTGTTTACGACGACGTCGACCCGGCCGAACGTTTCTTTGCTGATATCGAAAAGCCGTTCAACATCGCCGGATTTGGCGACATCGGCTTGCACCGCGATTGCACGCCCCTGACCGCGCTCAATGTCAGAAACAACCGCTTCCGCGCCAGCGCGATCAGATGCGTAATTCACGACAACGGTCGCGCCCTCCGCCGCGTAAGCTTTCGCAATCGCCGCGCCAATTCCCTTCGACGCGCCGGTGACGAGCGCGACTTTGCCTTGCAACTTACCCATGAGAAACGCCCCTATGCGTTGACTTCGACAATTAGATAATCGTCTAACTATTGACCACAAGGGCGCCGCAAGCCGGCAAAGCTCAAATTTTCGAAAGACGGTCCAGATAGGCCTTCAACGCCGGACGGCGCAGCGTGAGAGTCATGAACTTGCCGGTCTTTTCGGTATCGATCAAACCAGCCGTCTCAAGCTCCTTGATGTGATGCGACATGGTCGCGGCGCTGACCTTGTGCTTGCCCTGCAGCTCGCTGCACGGCAGCTGCCCCTCGGCCTCACTCAACTGGCGCAGAATATCGACCCGCCGGGGTTCGGCGAGTGCGCGCGCGATGCGTGCGAAGTCTTTCTCGGTGAGCTTTGGCGCAGCCATGTCCCCTTATGGCGATATAGGCGCTCGGCGGCCCAGACAACTATTGGGGTGGGCGCCCAGCCCGCGGACCCCCGTGTCGTATGGGGGGAGAGAGACCTCCGGAGGTCCGCGGTACCGGTTTGCGAGGCTCGACAGGGAAGTGAGGGAGCGAGCCATTCTGCGATCTACGGAACGTTGCAGCGGTGCTGTCCGTCGATCACGTAAACCAAGTTAGGGCGGCCCCCGCGCACCGGCCTGACCCGAACCTTGAATGTTTGTGAGATGTTCGCCGCTATTTCGCCGCGAGACTTAGCCGGGCGCTAAGACCGGGGCCGTTATCCTCAAGCACCAGAGCCCCCCGATGTAGGCGGGCGCAGGCATCGACGATCGCCAGCCCAAGGCCAACGCCTTCAGGGCTTTGAGCCCCAACCTGCCTGAACCGCTTTACGGCCTCCGCGCGCTGCTCAGTCGGAATGCCAGGCCCATCATCTGCAACCACGACCTCAGCACCCTCGACACCTGCTGTAAGGCTCACGTCCACCCTAGCGTGGCCGTACTTGATCGCGTTGTGGATAAGATTGGACACTGCCTGCATCAAAAGGGCCCGATGCCCTCGAATGCTCACGGATTGAGCTTCAAGGCTAAAGGCGATGGCCTTCTCTTCCGCCAACGGCTCGAAGAGATCGTAGGCGTCGCGAACGATCTGCGCGAGATCGACATCTTCCATTGTCTCGCGCGAGATGCCGCCTTCGGCGCGCGAGATATCGATAAGCGCCGTGAACGTCGCAATCGTGCGATCAGTCTCCGTCAGCGCCTGCTCTAGCGCGACTTGCTTGGCTTCCTGCTGATCCGCCGCGAGCCCCTCCTCAAGGCGCCGGCGCATGCGCGAAAGCGGCGTACGCAAATCATGCGCAATGCTGTCGGTGACTGTCACAAGACCAGTGACCAGGGCCTCGATGCGATCAAGCATGGCATTCTGCGCTCGGGCAATCTCACCGAACGGACCTTGCTCTTCGGCGCCCTCAGCGCGGGCGGCGAAATCACCATCGGCGACGCGAGCGGATGCCGCGGAAAGCAGCCGCACCCGGCCTGCCATGTAGGATGTAATAAGCGCCGCAAGCGTCAGACACGTGATCGCCACCAGCGCCACCGCGATCCAAGCGGCATCCACGATGTCGTCGCGAAACGCTCGTAGCGCTGCATCGTCCGCGCCGACCAGAAGCGTGCTTCCGCCCTCCAAAGTGCGCGTAACGACGTGCGCAGATCGGCCATCAAGCGTAACGGTCGTCCACGGAGCCGCACCTGAAACGTCGCCTGGCCAAGCCGCGATATTTCCTGCCAACAACACGCCGTTGGGATCTCGCACCGCATAGAAACGCGGCCCCGTTTCAGCACTGCGTTCGACCGATCGCGTGAGCGCAGCCGCCCCCTCATCGCGAAACTCGGCTTCAAACAGATCCAGTTCAACATTGAGCGCGACCGCTTCTTGCGCCGCAATCAGCGTGCGCCCCTCAGAATCGACAAACCAAAGGGCGGCCGCGCAGGCGCCTGCCACGAGCACAACCATGGCCACGACAATGGCCAGGCTCCAGCGCCCAATCCACGACCCCGTCATGGTTGCTCGGAGAGCCTGTAACCAACGCCGCGTATCGTATGCAGCAGCGGCGACCCAAAGCCGTCATCGATCTTCTTACGCAGGCGGCTCATGTGGGTGTCGATGAGACTCGTGTGCGGATCGAAGCGATAGTCCCACACTTGCTCAAGCAGCATGGTGCGCGTGACGACGCGATCCTTGTTACGCAGCAGATGCTCAAGGATCTGGAATTCGCGCTGCAGCAGATCGATCGCCTTGCCGTCACGCGTGACCCGGCGCGTTAGCAGATCCATCACCAGATCACCGCATGTGAGCGACGTTTGCGTCTCCTTGCCGGCGCGACGGCGCAGCAGATTCTCAACACGCAGATGCAATTCGGAAAACGTGTAAGGCTTACCAAGATAATCATCCGCCCCGGCCCGCAATCCATTCACGCGCTCGTCAGCATGCGCCAGCGCGGACAGAATGATCACCGGCGTCTCGTTCTGCGCCGCGCGCAGCGCCTTCAACACTGAAAGCCCATCTACGCCAGGAATGTTACGATCCAGCACGATCAGGTCGAACGGCTCGCTCAGCGCCATATGCAGTGCGTCCGGCCCGGCGGCGACATGCTCTACCGCAAAGCCCTCCTGCCGCAGCCCCTTGCACACGAACTCAGCCGCGTTCGCGTCATCTTCAACGACGAGCAGTCTATACGGCACGCCAACCTCACATGCTTGTAGGCTTTATCACAGCACCGCGAGATTCGTGAACGCAATGCTGCATGATGTTGCACCCGGAAGAAGGCATGGCTCGCCTCATGGCGACATTATTCGCGCTTGCGATCGTTAGCGCCGCTACGGCGTGGAAGGCATTCCACGAGCCCCGCGTGGCCGCGGCGATTCTGGTAGGCGGCGCAGCGGCGATGTTCGCTGGCGCGATCTGGCGCGCGCTTCGCTGATCTCGCAAGAATGTAGGAGTCCGGCGAGTCACGCGCAAACGTTGGGGTTCAATGTGAGACGGCTGGCAAACACCAGCATCGTTCTACTCTCAAAGGACGGACGTCATGAAACACCGTATCGCATTAGCTGCAATCACCGCCGCACTGGCGCTCACCTCACCCGCGTTCGCAGGAACGGGAACGGCAACGCCTGCGCCCGCCTCACGGCAAGCACAGGTTCAACATCGCTCCACCATGCCGCAGACGCAGGCGGTCGAAGGGCTCTATCGCCGAGCGCAGCAAAAGCTGGTTGATTTGCACTTGTACAACGGCGCCGTTGATGGTCGCCGCAGCGATGCCTTCGTGCGCTCGGTTGAACAGTTTCAACGCGCACACAACATCCGCGCCAACGGCCGGTTGAACTCGCAGACAAGAGCAGCTCTCGGCATCTAACGCCGCCAACCTCTCTCCCGAACTCCACTCAAACTTCGCCGCTTCCTGTCACGACAATCCGTGGCGGGGGCGGCGCTTCATTGTCCGGCGGCGCAGGATGTGATGTCGGTGGCGAGGGTGGCGGCGTTTCGCTCGCAGGCCCGTTGGCCAGCTGCTCTTCGAAAATCGCCGGCAATTGCTTCACTGTACGGGCGCGCCGTTTCTTACGTTTTGGCGCTTCAGGATGCTCATCGCGATTGTGCAACCGCGCCAGCGCCGGATCGAGTTCGCCGCGCAGATAGACGGAAACCTGCCCCAGCAAACGCACGCTTGAAAGCGTTTGGATGGCGCGCATATAGCCGCCGCGCTTGGACGCCTGAAAACCGACCACACTCTCAAGATCAAACCGGTCGCACCAATACGGTGCAAGATCCGCGAACGAGGAGCCAGTGACCGGGTCTTCGTCGATACCAACGCCGGGGCAGAAGAAGCGCGAGACAAAATCGTAAGGCTGGCCATCGTCAGCCGGTGCGGTGACGCCGATCATGCCTTGGCGCGGGCCACGAACGGCAACGTTTAGGGCCGCAAACTCCGGCTTCAGATTGCGCAGCGTCGCTTCATCTTCGACGACCACATTGGCGTATTCACCGATAAACGCGTCAACGATCTCGACCCCGCCGAGCGCCGCCGCAATGCTATCGTCCGGTGTCCAGGGTGTGCGTTGGCGACGCGGCAGATCGAGCGTGTAACCTTCTGGCGTTCCGCGCACGACCAATACCCCCGCGTGCGTGTCGAACACCACGACTTCAAGAGAAGGATCGAGTTCGCTCAGCAGCATCGCGCCAGCAGCGAGCGTCGCGTGACCACAAAGCGGCACTTCAGTCGCAGGCGTAAACCAGCGCAGTTGGTAGTTGCCCTTCAGCCCAGTCGACACAACGAAAGCTGTTTCGCTCAGCTTGTTCTCGGTTGCGATCGCTTGCAGCGTCGCGTCCGGCAGCCAGCGCTCCAACGGCACCACGGCGGCCGGGTTGCCGGTGAACAGGCGGTCCGTGAAGGCGTGCACGATCCAGATTTTCATCGCACCAGATATGAACGCTCGCCGCTAACCATGCCAGCGGCCTACACGCGCCGGGCGGCAAACTCCGCAAACCTTCCCCCTTGTGGGGAAGGTGGAGCCCGTCACTGCTGCTTGCACGGCCAGTTGTGACCCAAAGGCTGATGCCCCTGCCCGAAGCCAGGCGCATGCCTGATCGCCTCCATCAGATACGCCCGCGCCTTCTCGACCGACGGCTCAAGCTCCTCGCCTATCGAATTGTACGCCGCGATCGCCGACGCCAACGTACAGCCAGTCCCGTGCGTCGCTTTGGTTTCAATGCGCGGACTCTCGAACACGCGATAGCCACTCTGCGTCAGCAGCACGTCGCGAATGGTCGAGCCATGAATGTGCCCACCCTTCACCAGAGCCGACCACGCGCCCAGACGATTCACCAACACATCCGCCGCATCCATCTGCCCATCGAGATCATTCACGGCGACACCAGTCAGCGCTTCGGCTTCCGGCGCGTTCGGCGTCACCATGGCCGCGATCGGCATCAACTCGTTTGCGATGATCTCAATCGCGTCATCGCTCAGCAAAGAAGCGCCCCCTTTAGCGATCATCACCGGATCGAGGATCACCGGCGCACCACCACCGACAGCGTAGAAGGCTTCCACGACAGCCCGCACATGATCGGCCGAACCCATCATGCCGATCTTCCACGTGTCAGCGCCGAGATCGCCCATCACCGCTTCGATCTGCGCGCGCACGATCTCCGGCGGAACCGGATGCACACCGTTCACGCCGAGCGTGTTCTGCACCGTGACCGCCGTGATCGCCGTCATCGCGTAGCCGCCAAGCGCGGAAACAGTCTTGATGTCCGCTTGAATGCCCGCACCGCCGCCGGAATCTGAGCCGGCAATGATCAGCACGCGTCCCTTAGGTTTATCGCTCATGCCGTGCAAATAGCGCGACACGCAGAGCCAGACTAGCGCGGCTCCAAGCCAGCGAGTCTAGAAATCAATCGTCAAAGATTTTCTTGAGCAAGAAAAAGCCGCCGACAACGGCTGCACCAGCCAACACAAACGGCGCAGCCGCGACAGCGGCCGCCACGACCGGCGCGGCAGTCACCGCGACCGCGCCACCCGCTGCGGAGACACCCGCGCCAACGGCGCCGACGACCGTGCCGCCCGCAGCCAATGTGCCGCCAATCGCCTGACCGGCCTGCCCGCTGATGCCGGCAAGACCACGCACTGTGTGCGGCGAGCCAACGGATTTTGTGACTGCTCCAATGGCTGTACCAGCCGCGAGCGCCGCGGCAGCGATAGCAGCTTCTCTCTCAGAATCGGTCATCTTCACCCCTCGTATGAAGTAAACGCAGAGGTGATTGGCTACCGGCATTGTGGCAGAAAAAGGCTCATGCCCGCTTGCCAGCGAAGCTATGTTCTAGCCCGTTGAGAGCATGGCGATATTTCTTATGTGAGCGCCCGCCAAACTTTTAGCGCCTGCACGGTCTCAGCCACGTCATGCACGCGCACCATGTCCGCGCCGTTCTGCGCGGCGATCAGCGCTGCAGCAACTGATCCACCCAACCGGTCGCGCCCGGCATCTTTCGCCCGCTCATCAATCGCCAAGATAAACCGCTTACGCGACGCGCCGATCACAACCGGCCGCCCCGTCTCTTCGCGAATGCGTCCAACGTTGTTCAGCAGCGCCAAATTATGCGCCAGCGTCTTTCCAAACCCGATGCCGGGATCAACCCAAACATCCTCAATGCCCTTCGCATCCGCCACTTGCACGCGCGCCTTCAAGAACGCGATCACCTCAGCGACGACATCTCCATATTGCGGATCATTTTGCATCGTCCGCGGCTCACCCTTCATGTGCATGAGCACGACGGGCCGGCGCACACCCGCCGCAGTCTCCAACGCGCCCGGCGCCTGCAGCGCCGCGACGTCGTTCCAGATCGAAGCGCCCGCCTGCATCGCCGCCATGGCGACCGCTGGCTTCATCGTATCGATGGAGATCGGCGCCTTCGTCGTCGCACGCAAAGCTGCGATCACCGGCACAACGCGCGCAATCTCCTGCCCATCATCCACGGGCGCGGCGCCGGGGCGAGTCGACTCACCGCCAATATCAATAATGTCGGCGCCAGCTTCCAACATGGCGAGAGCGTGCGGTCCCGCCGCTTGCTCGTGCGCGCCGCCGTCCGAGAAGGAATCCGGCGTCACATTCAGGACGCCCATAACGTATGGGCCGCCAGCCAATTTGGGCGGCGGCATAATGAATCTGTTCATGGGCGGCGCGGATGACAAAGCTGGCTTTCCTACGCAAGCTTGACGCGCAGTTGCCGGCGCGCGCACTTGTCGCGCTCACGAAGGCGCGACACCTAAGATCAATCGCTTGACCGGTCTCGCGCAAGATTAATCGTCGAGAATGCAGGGCGGCTAAACAGAAATGGACAACTGGCGGCTGAAATACGAGCGACTAATCACGCCGGTGTTCCGCACCTATTGGCGCATCAGCCGCTCCGCCACGCTCGGCGTGCGCGGCGTCGCGACCAACGACGCGGGCCACGTTATGCTGGTGAAGCACACGTATCTTCGTGGTTGGCACCTTCCCGGCGGCGGCGTCGAACGCGGCGAAACCGCGCCCTACGCGATTTCGCGCGAGATGGAAGAAGAAGCCGGCATCGAGCCGACGGAGACACCGACAATCTTCGCGCTCTACTCCAACCACGCCAATTTCGCCGGCGATCACATCGGCCTCTACCGCATCGGCGCCTGGAAGACCTGCCCATCGCAGGCCGACCAAGAAATCGCCGAGCGCGACTTCTTCGATCCCGCCAACCCGCCCGAGGGAACGACGCCAGCAACGCTCCGGCGCCTCGCGGAAGTGTTCAAAGGCGCACCGGTAAGCGCCACTTGGTAGCCGCGCTTGCCGGGCCAAGACCCGGCGCCTATGTTGCCGCCGCACTAAACGAGGGCGTTCTTCGCAATGATGAAATGTGATGCGGCATGGCTGGGCGCGACACTTGCGCGTCTCGATCCGCAGGACATTTCGCCTGCGCTAAACCTCGGCTCTTCCACGAAAGAGTATCGCGAGAAAGAGCAGCCCTACGTCAACGAACTCGTCTTCGGCCCGCTCGAAGCGCGCGGTGTAAAGGTGATCCACTCTGACTTGAAAGCCGCCGAAGGCGTCGATATCGCCGGCGACATCTTCAACGATGACGACCTCGCGAAGATTCTCGCGACCAAACCCAAGTCCGTCATCTGCACGCACATGTATGAGCACGTCGTCGATCGCGACGAACTCACCCGCCGCATCCTGAAGATGATCCCCGAAGGCGGCATGTTCTTCATCACGGTGCCGTCGAGCTACCACCAGCACAACGATCCCATCGACACGATGTTTCGCCCCTCGCCGGATGAGCTTGCGGCAATGTTCGATGGCCAAGAGATCGTCGATAAGCAGGAGCTGATCGGCGAGACTTACTGGGTCCACATCAAGAAGCGCCCGGTAACGCTCTTCTTCCGCCACTTCCTGCGGTTCTGGTTTCCATTCTTCGGCTGGCGTCAGTGGAAGCGCTCGATGCGCAAGCTCTATTGGCTCTTCAATCATTACAAAGTCGCGGCCATCGCCGGCCGCAAGGTGACTGCCTGATGCGCTACCTTCACACCATGATCCGCGTCGGCGATCTCGACGCCGCCATCGATTTCTTCTGCAACAAGCTCGGTCTCGTTGAGATGAACCGCGTCGACAACGAAGGCGGCCGTTTCACGCTCGTTTTCCTCGCCGCGCCCGAAGACGTGGACCTCGCGCGCGAGCGCAAAGCGCCAATGGTGGAACTCACCTTCAATTGGGATGAGAAGGAATACGGCGGCGGCCGCAACTTCGGTCATCTCGCCTATCGCGTGAAGGACATCTACGCGCTTTGTCAAAAGCTGATGGACGCTGGCGTCACCATCAACCGTCCGCCACGCGATGGGCACATGGCGTTCGTCCGCTCGCCTGACGGTATTTCCATCGAGCTTTTGCAGGAAGGCGCTTCGTTGCCGCCGCAAGAGCCGTGGGCGTCGATGAAAAACACCGGCGCCTGGTAAAGAAAAAGGCCGCGTCCCTTTCGGAACGCGGCCTCTCTTAGCTATTTCGAGATGCTTGCTTAGTGCGCCGCGTCGATTTCCGACACGTTCAGCGTCGAAGGTTGCGTCGCGCCTTCAGAGAAGGTGCCGACCCAAACATCATACTGGCCAGAAGCCGGCGCATCGAACCGCACTTGCGGGTTCAAGCCGTTCGTATCGTCGTTGCAGACCCAATTGCCTTGCGCGTCGTTGATGACGAGCGTCGTGTCGGCTTCCGATTGGACCGAGAAGATCAACGGCAGGCCGTTCGTGCCCGCGGTGAAGTTCACGCGATAATCCGGCGCGGTGGCGATGAAGCCGACGCACTCAGGAATTTGATACGCGTTGTACGCACCACCAGCTTGAATGCCGACGGTGTGCGGATCAGGCAAGAAACCGGACGTTAGATTTACCGAGCCGTAGGCCGGATCGAGACCAAAGTCAGGCGCGTCGGCGGGAACAGAGTTCGCCGGGCCACTGACTTCGGAGATGTAAAGGTTCGCCGGCGCCAAATCAGATGTGCCAAAGCGGCCAACCCAGATTTGATAGCGGCCATTGCGCGGCTGGCTCCAGCTCACGACCGGATTGAGATTGTCGCCGCTGTCGTCATCGCACATCCATTGACCGTTCGGGCTGCGGATCACGAGCGTCGTGTCATCATCGGCAACGACGCCGATGTAGAGCGGCAGATCGCCCTTCCGGAAGTTCAGCGTAAAGCTCGGTCGCGCAGCGATGAAACCGCGGCAATTGTCGCTCACAGTCGAGACATCAATTGGACCACCGGCGTTGACGGTCGTCACGTGCGGATCTGGTGTGAAACCGGATACCAGGTTCACCGTCCCGAAGGTGCCTTGAGCGTTGGATTGGATACGCTGTGCGTAAGCAGGCGCCGCCATAAGTGTAATCGCCGCCGCAGCGGTCAAGATACGTCCGAGTGATTGCATGTAAGTCCCCAGTTGGATTCTCTCGCGACGCGACCCTCCTCCCGCGCCCAAGCGAAGGCAAGCGCGGAACGAGCGCAAACAAGGCGTTTTCAAGGTATTTTACTACCGCCGACCGAACAGTTTCTCGATGTCGGCCAGCTTCAATTCGACATACGTCGGACGCCCGTGATTGCACTGCCCGGAGAACGGCGTCGCTTCCATCTGACGTAATAGCGAATTCATTTCATCGCCCGTGAGCCGGCGCCCTGCGCGCACCGACCCGCGGCACGCCATCGATGAACACACTTCTTCAAGGCGCTCCTTCAACGCATGCGCTTCGCCAAGTTCGGCGATGTCATCCGCCAAATCCTTCAGCATCCCCGCTGCATCGATGTGCCCGAGCAACGCCGGCGTTTCCCGCACGAGAATGGCGCCTGGCCCAAACGACTCGATGACAAGGCCAAGTTGCGCAAGCTCATCAGCGCGCGCCGCAATCGCCTCCGCTTCACTCGCATCAAGCTCGACAACTTCAGGAATAAGCAAACCCTGACGACGCACGCCGCCGTTGGCGAGCATCTGCTTCATGCGCTCGTACACGAGCCGCTCATGCGCCGCGTGCTGATCGACAATGACGATGCCATCCTCTGTCTGTGCGACGATATACGTCTCGTGAATTTGCGCGCGCGCCGCACCAAGCGGGAAGAAGCGCGCATCTTCTGGATCGTGGCTGGTTGCAGTCTGGATCGCGGCTTCCAGATCGGCTGGCGCGATGGCTTGAGCGAACCCCGCCGCACTCTCCTCCACACGCCCGCTCGGCATCATGAAATCGCCGGCGGCCACACGCTCCTCCGCCATCGCCCACGCCTGCGCGGCTGGACGCAAGAACTGCTGCGGCGCTTCGTACGCACGCACGGCGCCAAGCGCTGACTGCGCCGTCGTAGTCGAAGCGCGATGCCCGGCTGAAGCCAAAGCATGCGAAAGCCCGCCAACGATCAGTCCGCGCACAAGTGATGCATCGCGAAACCGCACTTCCGTCTTGGCTGGATGCACGTTCACATCCACTTCGTCCGGCGGCAAATCAATGAACAACGCCGCAACTGGATGGCGATCCCGCGCCAGCAAATCCTGATACGCCGCACGAACCGCACCGACGATCAGCTTGTCCTTCACCGGACGCCCATTCACGAAGAGATGCTGATGCTCGCGCGTCCCGCGATGAAATGTGGGAAGCCCCGCAAAGCCCGAAAGGCGCACCGTATCGCGCGTTTGATCCAGTGCGATGCAGTTTGGTGCAAAGTCTGCGCCGAGGATCGCACTCAGGCGCGCGCGGCGGCCTTCATTCTCCGGGTCGCTCTCCGCCGCCAACCGCAGCGATGTCCGCCCGTCATGCTCCAGCGAGAACGCAACATCAGGCCGCGCCATCGCGAGTCGCTTCACGACATCGCCAACCGCCATCATCTCGGCGCGCTCGGACTTCATGAACTTCAGCCGCGCCGGCGTCGCAAAGAAAAGATCACGCACTTCAACGCGCGTGCCGCTCTCGGTGAGCGCCGCCCACGCCGCAGGCTTCACCGGCTGAAGCGCGCCCCCCTCAACCTCGATCGCCCAGGTATCATTGACCCCGCGCGCCTTCGACGTAATCGCCAGCCGCGCCACTGCACCAATCGAGGGCAACGCTTCGCCGCGAAAGCCCATTGTGTGAATGTTCAGAAGATCGACGTCTCCGCCAGCGCTCGCAGTCAACTTCGACGTCGCGTGCCTCTCAACCGCGAGCGGCAGCTCATCGCGCGGAATGCCGCCGCCATCATCCTCGATCGAAATCAGCCCAAGACCGCCACGCTCAAACCGGATCGCAATGCGCTTGGCGCCTGCATCGAGCGCGTTCTCCACCAGCTCCTTCACAGCGGCGGCAGGCCGCTCGATCACCTCGCCCGCGGCGATGCGATTGACGGCTTCAGGAGGCAAACGGCGGATGGGCATGAGATTCGTCGCGAAGTTAGCATATGGGCGCCGCCTTCTCGCCACGCCACGACAGCGCTAAGTTGTGGTTATGCCCGAACAAAAAAAGCCCAATGCGGCGCAGATTGCCTCCCCTTCGTTTCGCCTTGCGGCCTTGGACGAGGATTTCCTCCTCGGCGAATCCATGCGCGGCGTCCGGTTTCTGCTCGAATACGAGAAGGCCGAGCAGATCTTAAAAGCGCGCCGGATCAAATCCACCATCGTCACGTTCGGCGGCGCGCGTGTTCTGGAAAGCGGCGGCCCCGAGCAACACGCGCTCTGGTACAAAGAAGCGCGCACCTTCGGCCGCGTGGCCTCCGAACGCGGCGGCGCCATTTGCGATAATGGCGGCGACCTCTTCAACGTCATCGCAACGGGCGGCGGCCCCGGTTTGATGGAAGCTGCCAATCGCGGCGCACGCGATGCCGGCGCGCCAACAATCGGCTTCAACATCCGCTTGCCGCATGAGCAAGAACCGAACGCCTACACAACGCCGGAGCTCACCTTCAACTTCCACTATTTCGCGATGCGCAAAATGCATCTCGCCATGCGCGCCAACGGCCTTGTGGTTTTTCCTGGCGGCTTCGGCACGCTTGATGAGATGTTTTAAATCCTGACGCTGCGCCAAACACGCAAAGCGCCGCTCATTCCAGTCGTCTTGTTTGATGAAGCCTATTGGCGATCCGTCATCAATTTCGACAAACTCGTCGAGCACGGTGCAATCGACGCTGCTGATCTCACGCTGTTCCGCTTTGCCGATACCGCAGAAGCCACTTGGGATGCGCTCGTAGCTCAAGGCCTCGGCAAAGCGCATGGCGAAAGTGCCCAGGACATTGCTCAGAAAGACATCTGAGCTTGGCGGTTTAGCCCCTGCTCATTGTCATTCCCGTCTCTCACGGCCCAAACAGGCCTCCTCTATCTAGAGTTCACTCTCAGCAAGAGAGCGAACACGAAGAGGTAAGACAGTGAAACGGTACGTCATCGAACGGGAGATCCCCGGTGTCGACAAGCTCAACGCAACCGAGCTTTCGGGCGCTGCGAAGACCTCCAACGCGGCCCTCGCCGAACTCGCACCGAAGGTGCAGTGGGTGCATTCCTACGTCGCTAAGGACAAGACGTTCTGCATCTATTTGGCCGAAAACGAAGACGCGATCCGCGAACATGCGCGCATCAGCGGCTTCCCAGCCAACAAGATCACCGAAACCACGGGCGTTATCGACCCGACAACTCAACGAGGCTGATAGCTCTTGTCCCGAGTAGCGCCTAAGGTGACGGGCATGGATCGCAACGTCCTCAACGTCACGGTCATTCTGTGGGACGACGGGTACGCGTCCACGGCGTTGATGCCGATTGAAGTGTTTCATTCGGCGGGGACGCTGTGGCGCGCACTCAACGGCGAAGCGCCGGAGCCACGCTTTCGCGTGACGACGGCGACGCTCGACGGCAAACCCGTCCGGAGCCCCTACGGCGGCATGAGCATGACGCCCGAGACATCGCTCGAAGCGATCGATCGCACCGACATCGCGATCATCCCGACCTCTGGCCTCGATTTCAACGCCAAGCTCATCGAGAATAGCGTGCTACTGCCATGGCTGCAGAAACAACACGCGCACGGCGCGTACATCGCCGGCGTGTGCATGGGCGCTGCGTATCTCGCCGAAGCTGGCCTCCTAGAAGGACGCAAAGCGACAACGCATTGGGCGATCGCTGCTCAATTCGCAAAGCGCTGGCCGAAAGTAGACTGGCGCCCCGAGATGGTGCTGACGGAAGATGCGCGCCTGCTGTGCAGTGGCGGCGTGAGCGCCGCCGCGGACGTCAGCCTCTATCTAGTCGAGAAGCTCTGCGGTCACGAGGTCGCTGTTCAGACGGCGAAGGCGTTGCTGTTGTCGATGCCGCGAACGCATCAATCTGGTTACGCAGTGCTACCACTTTCGCCGTCGCACGACGACGAACGCGTGCAGGACGCAGAGCGCTACATTCAAACCAATTTTCGCGAACCGCTCACCAGCGAGGCGGTTGCAAGCCATGTTGCTATGAGCCCACGCACGTTGCTGCGCAGGTTCAAAGCCGCCACCGGTCGCCTGCCCGGCGCCTATCTGCAAACCGTGCGCATCGAAACAGCGAAATCAATTCTCGAAAGCGACGACGCGCCCATTCAGCAAGTCGCGACCGCAGTCGGCTACGACGACGCCGCGCACTTTCGCGAACTCTTCAAGCGCTCCACCGGCATGACACCCGCCGAGTATCGTTCACACTTTGCCGAGTTGCGCGTGCGCCAAGTCGAGCAAGTCGCGCTCGGAAAACACTGAGGCTTCGCGGCAACACGCAGGCAGCATCGCATTTTTCCGCGTGACAACGCGCCAAATCACATGATAGACGCGCTGCCCATTCGGAGACGTGTCGTGAAAACGCGAGAGATCAACCACCTGATGCCAGCGCCGGTCGCATATAGCGATTTGCGGCAGAGCATTTGTGCGTGGAGGAATCTCAGCGTCTAACGTCTTCGGACTAGGAAGCATGAAGAACCCCTCCAAGGCGCGGCCTGGAGGGGTTTTTCATTTGTGCTCCAGGCCGCTTTGAACTCGGAAACGAGGAGAAGAAGCGTGCGTGTCTATCAATGCAGATTTCGGCGAGGCGCCGAACGCACCGTTGCGTGGATAGAAGCACGCGGCGCGAAAGTCGGCACATGGGTTCACTTAGAACCGCAGGATGACGGCGGCCTTTGGGAGGTCGAAGCGGTGTTTGACGCACCGTTGGAAGATCGAGCGCTGAAAGACATGCAGCGCCTCAATCGCAATTCGTTGTCGAGCCTGATGAAAAACACTGTTTGAAAAGGAGACCGGTTATGGCCGGTTATGAAGAAATCGAAGGCGCGCGTGCGCCGATCAAGGCCTGGGTAAAGGGCGTGCCGGTGGAGCACGAAGCGCAAAACCAGTTGCGCAACGTCGCTTCGCTGCCGTTCATCCACTCGCACATCGCCGTGATGCCGGACGTACACTTCGGCATCGGCGCAACCGTGGGCTCCGTAATCCCGACCAAGGGCGCGATCATCCCTGCCGCTGTCGGCGTCGACATCGGTTGCGGGATGATGGCTGTGCGCACCTCGCTCACGGCCAACGATCTGCCCGACTCGCTGTCGCGTCTGCGCGGCGCGATCGAGCGGAACGTGCCGCACGGCAACGGCCCGAACGGCAATCACCGCGACACGCCCTCTTCGGTGGAGACGTCTTACCGCGACTCCGGCCTCGATGACCGCTACCGCGCGATCATCGATAAGCACCCGAAGGCGTCGGCGAAGTCGCAAACCGGTCAGCTCGCCACCCTCGGTGGCGGCAACCACTTCATCGAGGTCTGCCTCGACGAAGAAGACCGTGTTTGGGTGATGCTGCACTCGGGCTCGCGCGGCTCGGGCAACGCGATCGGCAAGTACTTCATCGAGCGCGCTCGGGAAGAATTGCTGAAGCGCGAACTCGGCTACCACGTGCCGGACAAGGACCTCGCCTTCTTCATGGAAGGCGAAGAACTGTTCGACGACTACGTGGCGGCGGTCGGTTGGGCGCAAGACTACGCGCGCGCCAACCGCGAGGTGATGATGGAGCGCACCCTGCGTGCACTCCGCGACAACCTGCCGAAGTTCAAGCTCGAGAAGCACGCTGTGAACTGCCACCACAACTACGTGGCGCGTGAACAGCACTTTGGCGCCGACGTGTGGCTGACCCGCAAGGGCGCCGTGCGCGCGGGCGTTGGAGAGCTCGGCATCATCCCCGGCTCGATGGGCGCAAAGTCGTTCATCGTGTGCGGCAAGGGCAACGCGGATTCGTTTTGCACCTGCTCGCACGGCGCCGGTCGCGCGATGTCACGCACGAAGGCCAAGCAGATGTTCACGCTCGAGGATCACCGCAAGGCGACCGAAGGCGTGGAGTGCCGCAAGGACGCCGGCGTGATCGACGAAACGCCGATGGCCTACAAGGACATCGACGCCGTCATGGCCGCGCAGTCGGACTTGATCGACGTGGTGCACACGCTGCGCCAGGTCGTGTGCGTGAAGGGCTAGCGAAAGCACGCGTGAGCAGTCGCGCTCACGCGTGCAATCGGCGCCGTGGTCCATGGGTGAAGATGCTGCACTGTCGATGCAGCGAGGGCGGGTTCGAGTCCCGCCGGCGCCGCCACTTCCGTCATTCCAGACGGCCGGAGGCCGATCTGGAATCCAGGACAACCGCACTGCCGCGAGCTCTGGATTCCAGATCACGCTCCGCGTGTCTGGAATGACTCTGAGTAAATGCTGACAGGTGGGCGAGCGGTCGAAGCCGCGAGACTCATAATCTCGTTTGCGAAAGCACACGTTGGTTCGAATCCAACCCTGTCGACCAATGAGGAAAAAACGGACAGGTGGGTGAGAGGCTGAAACCGCGGGATTGTAAACCCCGTCCCTAACCGGCGCGTTGGTTCAAATCCAACCCTGTCCACCATTTTATGTTGCAAAGCACAATCAACCTCTATATGTTGTACAACATTATGTTTCGACCGACGCCCTCCATTCGAGAGACTCGCTAGCGCTCATGTGGCGCTAGCGCATGTCTGGGCGTAGCTCAGTCAGCGCAGAGCGCCTGCCTTGGGAGCAGGAGGCCGTTGGTTCGAATCCAGCCGTCCAGACCATTCTTTCAAAGAGACATGAGCGCCCGTTCGCACACGGCGCCGTCGTTTATGGGTTAGGATCCCGCACTTTCAATGCGGGGAAACGGGTTCGAGTCCCGTCGGCGCTACCAATCACTTCGCCACCTGCGCCGCATGAAACACGCGCAGCATTTCCATCGCCACTTCGCGCGCGTGCCCCGGCGGCTTGCCGACAAGCTCCGCAAGCGCATGACCAAAAAGTCCCGCCCCCATCGCCAGCGTCACGCTGATCAAAATCAAATCCTGCGCCTGCTGTGGATTCACATCACCAAACGACGCGCGCCGCACGACAACACTCTGCACAGCGTCGCGAATGTGCGTGATGCGCCGCCACTCGCCAGTGAGTTCAAGCCACGCCGCCAACCGCGCTGCGCCGCGCCGCTCGAACACTTCAAACAGTGCATGAAAAACCGCTTCCTGCTGATCTTCACGCACCCCGCCCTTGTCGGGGATCGCCAACACTTCCGCGATCAGCTGTCCGACCATCCGCTCCATCAGCGCCGCATGCAGCCCGTCGATCGAGCCGAAATGGTGGATCACGCTGGCGTTCGCGACGCCGGCCGCGGTCGCCACATCGGCCAATTTCAGCGCCAGCGGCCCTCGCTCCACCAGCAATTTCTCGGCCGCCGCCAATATGTTGGCGCGCGCATCCTCGGGCGCACGCCGAACCCGCCGAACCTTACCAGTTTTTCTTATTGACATTTTTGTCAGTAGAGCCAAGTTACCGATCAGACGCAACCCTAGCGACTTCCAGCGCGAGTTCCTCCCCCATGACCGCCACGATGACCGCCCAGACGACCGCGAAGCAAACGCCCGCCGACGTCAAAATCCCGCCCCGCGACATTCGCTTCGATTTTGAAGGCGCAAACGCGCGCCACTGGCTGAGCGGCGATCCGGTAGGCACCGCTGTTTTCAACGCGCTCTCTCTCACGTTTCCGGACGGCGAGCGGATGTTCATCGACGCCGTCCGCGCCTATCGCGATCGCTGTGACGGCAAATTGGCCGAGGACGTGAAAAACTTCATCGTCCAAGAATCCATTCACTCGCGCGAGCACCACACGCTCAACCAATTGCTCGATCGCGACTTCTACCCAGTCGCCGAAATCGAAGCCGGCATCAAAGATCGCGTCGCTATCGCGCGCGGTCGCGGCCCGATGCGCATGCTGCTCTCGACCATCGCACTCGAGCACATCACCTCAATGATGGCCGACATTCACGCCGCCAATCAAAGCCTCTTCGACGGCGCGCCTGCCGGCGTCGAGCGCATGTGGCGTTGGCACGCGATGGAAGAAACCGAGCACAAAGCCGTTGCGTTCGATGTGTACATGGTCGCAACCAAAGATTGGACGCCGTTCCAACGTTGGTTTCGCCGCTGCATGGTGATGGCGATCGTCGGCATCATGTTTCCACGTAACATCGCCGCCTACGCCGCAATGCTGCTCGAAGCCGACGGCTATTCGAAGAAGGACGCACTAAAGGCCGTCAACCGTTTCCTCTGGAGCAAGCCCGGCATTTTCGGCCGCGGCTGGAAGGTTTTCTTCTCGTGGTTCAAGCCCGGCTTCCACCCGTGGGACCACGACAACCGCGCGCTCGTTACGACCTGGCGTAAGGAATTCGACGCGGACGCCGCACCCGCCGCGGCCTAGAACCCGAGCAAGCTCGCATAGCGATCGCGATGGAAGCTGGCGCCGCCATAGAGCGCCTCGGTCACCCGTGCGCGCTTCAGATAAAGTCCAGCGTCATGAACATCGGTCATGCCGATGCCGCCATGCAGCTGCACCATCTCGTTCGACGCCAAGTGCACGGTTTCCGACGCGCGCGCTTTCGCGAGGCTTGCATACTCGGCTACGTTGTTGGCATTGCGATCCAGCGCATCGAGTGCAGCCAGCACGCAAGAGCGCGTCAGCTCCAAATCGGTGAATAGCTTCGCCGCGCGATGCTGCAGCGCCTGGAAGCCGCCGATCACCTGCCCGAACTGCTTGCGCGTCTTCAGATACTCGCTCGTGATCTCAAACGCCTCACTCGCCGCGCCGACCATTTCAGCGGCGAGCCCAATGCGCGCGCGATCTAAGATCGCGTCAATCACATCTGCGCCGCCGTTCATCTTTTCCGCTACCGCGCCTTCGAACGTGATGTCCGCCGCGCCACGGCTATCAGCCGTCACCAATTCTCGGCGCTTCACACCAACCGCATCGGCCTTCACGAGATAAAGCGCATCACCGCCCGCAACGATAATCAGATCAGCGACATGGCCATCAGCCACATATTGCTTCGCGCCCGTCAACTTGCCGCCCTCGAACTTCAGCTTCGACTTGCCCGGCGCATGGTGCGCGCCTTCATCGATCGCGATCGTCGCAACGACTTCGCCCGATGCAATCTTCGGCAGCCATTCCTGCTTCTGCGCATCCGTGCCCGCCAGCAACAGCGCACTCGCGCCGGCCAACGCACTCGAATGCAGCGGCGACGCCACCAGCGTCCGCCCGCTCTCTTCCAGCACCGCGCCCAGCGCCACGTAGCCGAGACCTGCGCCGCCGTACTCTTCCGGAATGATCACGCCAGCGAGCCCAAGCCCAGCAATCTCACGCCACAAATCCGGATCGCGGCCGTTCTTTTTCTCATCGCGCTGCTTGCGCAGCCGTGTCACCGGCGCCTGCTCGCGAAAGAAATCGCGCGCCGTATCCTTCAGCATGCGCTGATCGTCATTCAGTGTGAACGTCATTGTGTGTCTCGCAGACCAAGCACGCGCTTTGCGACAACGTTGAGATTGATTTCGGTGGTGCCGCCTTCGATCGAATTGCCTTTCGATCGCAACCAACCGCGCGTCGTCGCAATATCATCAGCCGAGAAGCCTTCGCCGCTCCAGCCGAGCGCGCGATTGCCCGCCGCTTCCACCATCAGTTCGCAGCGATCCTGGTTCAACGTCGCGCCCGCAACTTTGAACATCGAGGCCATGTGGCTGACATTGCCCCCCGCCTTCGCTTCTTCCTGCGCGCGCTGCACAGACAAAGCGTAAGCCCGCTCCGTCATCTTATGCTCAGAAATCCGCGCCCTCAGATCGCGATCTTCGAGCGCGCCATCCTCAACGCCGACATGCTTTTTAGCGAGATCGACAACGTCGACGCGCGTGTTCGAGCCAAAGCCCGAAATGTTCGTGCGCTCATACATCAACAAGCGCTTGGCGATTTCCCAACCACCATTCAAGCGCCCGACCATCTGGTGCTTGGGCACTTTGACGTCGGTGAAGAACGTCTCGCAGAACGGGGACGACCCCGAGATCAGCTTGATTGGCCGCGTCTCAACGCCCGGCGACGTCATGTCGATCAGCACGAACGAGATGCCCTCGTGCTTCACGCTCGTATCGGTGCGCACTAAGCAGAAGCACCAATCGGCGTAGTTCGCGTAGGATGTCCAAACCTTCTGGCCATTGATCAGCCAGTGATCGCCCTTGTCTTCGCACTTCGTCTGCAGACCAGCGAGATCGCTCCCCGCGCCCGGCTCCGAATAGCCCTGACACCAGCGGATCTCCCCGCGCACGATCTTCGGCAGATGCTCCTTCTTCTGCTCTTCGTTCGCGTACTCGAGCAGCACCGGCCCCAGCATCCATATGCCGAACGAGAAGAGCGGCGGCCGCGCGCCGATCTTCTTCAACTCGCTCTGCAGCACGCGGTTCTCATCCGCGCTCAAACCGCCGCCGCCGTATTCCGCCGGCCATGTGGGCGCCGTCCAGCCCTTCGCGCCCATGCGCTCAAGCCAAAGCTTCGCTTCTAAATTTTTGAACTCGTAATTCTTACCGCCCCAAACAGCGTCGTCTTCGCCCGTCATCGGCGTCCGCATCGAAGGCGGGCAGTTCGCTTCCAGCCAAGCTCTCGTCTCGGTCCGG
This sequence comes from Alphaproteobacteria bacterium, assembly GCA_026400735.1. GTDB lineage: Bacteria > Pseudomonadota > Alphaproteobacteria > Caulobacterales > Aquidulcibacteraceae > Vitreimonas. Next base: position 26,605 of record JAPLOL010000102.1, read on the forward strand.
AAGGCTTCCAAATCTTGTGTCATCGCGCGTTTCCTCAACGCGCGACTTAGCACCGTACACCGGTGTACGTCACTATCACGCTCGGTAAGCTCAATGCTTGAAAGTGGACCGCGCGACCTCCGGTCGCGCAAGCGTCGCCGGAGACGACGCGCTCCTTGCTAGCACCGCGCTAGCCGGCGAGACGCCGGCAGTCCATTCTTACTGCGCCAACCCTTCGGGCTGACCCACAACCACGAACGTGAACGCATCCGGGTTGAACAAGCGCCGGACGACACGGTTCACATCATCCAGCGTCACCGCGCGGATGAGGTCATTGCGCCGGTTGATGTAGTCGATATCGCGCCCAGCGGCCTGATAGCCATGTACGACGCCCGCGATCTTAGCGTTGCTGTCAAGATCCAGCGCGAAGGAGCCGGTAAGGTAGGTAATGGCGTCATTCACCTCGGCCTGCGTCGCGCCGTCGCGATAGAGCCGCGCCATCTCCGAGCGCGTGACTTCGATCGCCTCGCGCACATCGCCGTTTTCGGTTTGCGCCGAACCACGAATGACAGCTGAGTGCTCGCGCACCGATGGTCCCGTGCCAATTCCATAGACCAGCCCGCGCTGCTCCCGCACCTGATCCATCAGTCGCGACGAAAATCCGCCGCCGCCCAGAATGTAATTGGCCACCGCCAGCGGGATCCAATCTGGATCTTCGTCCTGAATGCCGGGGCCGACGAATAGCACCAAGCTCTGCGGCTGCGGCAACTGGCGCACGATGAGCGGCGTCGGCGCCGCGAGCGTTGCATCGGGCGGCTCAACCGGTCGCGTGCCCTGCGGCAGCGCGCCAAAAACTGTATCGACCGCGCGCCCAGCCGCGTCCGCGTCGATGTCACCGACGATCGTGATCTGCATGGTTGCGCGATTGAACAACGCCGAGCGCCGTTCCTGAAGCGCCGCGCGATTGATCGCATCAACGCTCTCGCGCGACGTCCGCCGCGCATAGGGATGGTTCGGGTAGAGCGCTGTGTCGAGCGCCAGGTTTGCGATGTAGCTCGGATTGGTCTCGCGCGTGCGCAGGCCAACAAGCATCTGCCGTTTGATCCGCGCCAACGGCTCAGCATCGAACCGCGGCTCGTTCAGCGCCAGGCGCGCCATCTCAAACGCGTCAGCGCTATTCTCACTCAGCGTAGTCAAGCTCATGCCCACGCCGTCCCATCCGGCGGAGAATCCCACCGACATGTTCAAATCTTGCAGCCGCTCTTTGTAGGCGTTGGCGCTCATGTCGCCCGCACCTTCAGTCAGCATATCGGTCATCACGCTGGTGACGCCGATTACGTTCTGTGGCTCGATCGCCGAACCGCCGCGCCAATACGCGCGCATCACGATCATCGGCACAGTCGAATCTGAAACCAACCACGCCTCAATGCCGCTCGGCGAGACGATGCGCTGGACGTTCACAGCATGGCGCGACGCCGCGCTCTCGGTCTGGGCCTGCGCATAGGCAGGCGCGAGCGGCGCAGCAGCGAGCGCGAGAGCCAAAGCAAGGCGTCTCATTGGCCTTCCTCCGGCAACAACCATCCAGTCACCGACGCGTTGGTATCGAGCGTTTGCCGCGACAGCGTCATCACATCATCGCGCGTCACCGCAGCGATATTCGCCGGCCAGTTCACAACGTCGTCGATGCTTTCGCCCTGCGCCAGCGACGAGCCGTAGATGTTGGCGAGACTTTCCTGGCTATCACGCGAATAAACCGCATTGGCCGCCAGCGAGTTCTTAGAGCGCGTGAGTTCGGCGTCCGTCGGGCCGTCACGCAGGAATTGTGCAATCACCGCGTCCGCTGCGGCTTCCACTTGTTCGAGCGTCACCCCCTCGACGGGCGTCGCCCACACCGAAACACTGCCCCCGCCCAAGCCGCCAGAACTGGCGCTCGCGCCAGCGCTCACCGCGATCCGCTGATCTTCGACAAGCGCACGATAAAGACGGCTGGTTTCCGAGCCGCCGAGAATGTCCATTGCCACATCAAGCGAATGCGCTTGGTGACCCGTATCGGTGCCGTAGCTTATCGCGCGATAGAGCCGCGAGAATGAAGGCTGGCGCACCTTCTCGTCGCGATGCGTCACGCGCATCGGCCCAACATTCGGCGGATCGGTCACCCACGTGCGCGCGGGCAAATCGCGCGTCGGCCGCAGGCGTCCATAATAGCGCTCCGCCAACGGACGCAGCTCCGCGGCGTCGACATCGCCGGCGACAACCAGGATCGCGTTATTTGGCGCGTACCAAGTCCGGTAATACTCAAGCGCTGTTTCGCGATCGAGCGACTGGATCTCATGCAGCCAGCCGATCACCGGCGTGCCGTACGGATGATGCGGCCACAGCATCGCGCGCATACGCTCACCGAGCACCGAACCCGGATTATTATCGATCCGCTGGCGGCGCTCTTCGACAATCACATTGCGCTCTGAGGCGAACGTCTCATCGGAAAATTGCAGATTGCGCATGCGATCTGCTTCCATGCGCATGACCAGCTCAAGCCGGTCGCGCGCGATGCGCTCGTAATAGGCCGTATAGTCCCAGTTGGTGAACGCGTTGTCCTCGCCGCCATTCCTGGCGACGGTGCGCGAAAACTCACCCGGCGCGATCTGGCGGGTGCCCTTGAACATCAAGTGCTCAAAGAAGTGCGCGATGCCCGAATGGCCGCGCGGCTCGTCAGCCGAACCGACGCGATACCAAAGCATGTGCGTTACAACCGGCGCGCGCCGGTCGGTGATCACAACGACTTGCAGCCCATTGCGGAGCGTGAAGGTCTCAGGGCGGACAAACTCACGCGCTTGCGCCGACGCCGTCAGCGCCAGCAACGCCAAGCATCCTACGATGAAGCGTTTGCCCACCCCGCCAAACAAGACGCTTAGGTGCCCGGAAGCTTGAAGCCACCGCGATCGCGTTCGATCGTCACTTGGCCGCCGCCGGTTGCACGACGAATGGATTCATCGTCGGCGAGGCGTTGCTCTTCGGTGCGCGGATCAAGCGGCGCAGCAGCCGGACCCGAGCTGTTGAACGACAACAGACGGTTCACGAAGCCTTCGTTGCGGCGCACGACGCCTTGCGCTTCATAGTCGATCTGTTCGCGAACGTTGTCGTCGGCAGTTGCGGCGCCGGCAGCGGTGATGAACGCGCGCTCGCCTTGGCTTGCTTGTTGACCGACGTTGTCGCCGAACAGCGCAGCGCGCGCTTCCGTTGACGGATCGCTTTCACCCGGACGCGCTTCACCCGGACGCGGCGGACGCAGATTGTAATCCGGCGGCAGCGTCAGCGGCGCATGCGTCATCACGCGGAACTCGTCAGGCGACGAACGCGACGCGCCGACAGCGCGCGACAGGCCCGCGCAGCCGCTTGCGGCAGTGGCCGCAGCGAGCACCACGACGAGTGCGATTGGTTT
>JAPLOL010000154.1 GCA_026400735.1 Alphaproteobacteria bacterium
CGCGCCGGCGCCTTGCCGATCTGGCTAATCTCGAACTGAGGAATCGCTTCCTCTTTCGTCAGAATATCGTCGTGCCCCGGGCTCCAGCCCAGTCGCATCAGGTAGGCGTTCATCGCTTCCGGGAGGTACCCCATGTCGCGCCATTCGTGGACGGCTTGGGCGCCATGACGCTTCGAGAGCTTCTTGCCGTCTTCGCCGTGAATGAGCGGGACGTGCGCAAAGAGCGGCGGGGTCCAATCGGCGGCGTGATAAATTACGATCTGGCGCGCTGCGTTAGTGAGGTGGTCGTCACCACGGATGACATGCGTCACCGCCATGTCGTGATCGTCGACAACGACTGAAAGCATGTAGGTCGGATTTCCATCCGCCCGCAGCATCACGAGATCATCGATGTCGCGCGCCTTGATCGTCACATCGCCTTGGATGAGGTCGGCGTTGACGACTTCGCCCTCATCCGGCGCGCGTAGGCGCACGGTGAATGGCGCGTCCGGAGAAGGTGGCGCTTTGCCATCGCGATATGGCGAGCGGATAGCCCGGCCTTCAGCATGCGCCAGATTGCGCTGCTCTTCCTGTTGTTCGGCCGTCATGTAGCAGCGGAACGCCGCACCGCGTGCAATCATGCCGTCAGCGGCCTGGCGGTGCCGCTCGGCGCGCGCGAATTGGTAGATGGTCTGACCGTCGTGCTTCAGGCCCAGCCATTCCATGCCATCAAGAATGGCGTCGATCGCCTCAGGCGTGGAGCGGGCGCGGTCGGTGTCCTCGATCCGCAGCAGGAAGCTCCCGCCCATCTTTTTCGCGAACAGCCAGTTGAAAAGAGCCGTGCGCGCGCCGCCGATATGGAGGTAGCCTGTGGGGGAAGGGGCGAAGCGTGTGACGACGCTCATCGGGGAGACTTCAGCAGGGTGGTCAAAACGCGCGCGTGGTAGCACGCGGCCGGCGTTTTCACCTAGCCGTGCGCTGAGCGATCTCTGGGCGCTTCAGCGCGACCGTTGGATCCTCTGGCTGCCGCCCGCGATGGTCGCCGGTAGCGCCGACTGGATGCTCGCGCCGGCCGATCCGCCAGCATGGCTGGGCGGGGCGGCGTTTGTGCTCGGCCTCGCAGGGGCGGTGGCGCTTGCAGCGATACCTCACGCAACGCCAACCGGCTGGCAGGTGCGATTGCGGCAGGCGCTCGGCGGGTTGTGCGCGCTGCTTGCCGCGGCCGGGCTCGGCGCAGTTGCAGCCCAAGCCCGGACGCAAAGCGTCGCGCAGCCGCCGTTCGAAGCATCCGACGAACCACGCGCCGTCGAAGGCTGGGTGATTGCCAATGACGCGAACGACAACGGACCCCGCTTGCGCTTGCTGGTGCGTTCCATCGACGGTGTCGACGAGCCGCCACGCTATGCGCGTATGTCGGTCAGCGAGGCGGGTCTTCTCACCCCTGGGCGTGCCGCTCGGTGTTTCGGCGTGCTCGGTCCCCCCTCTGGGCCGATGGCGCCTGGCGCTTATGACTTCGCAAGGCGCGCATACTTCGAACGCCTGGGCGCCACAGGGTTTTCTTTTGGCCGTTGTCGCCCGGCGGACTTCGAGCCGCCTGCGTCGTGGTTCGATCGCCAGCGTTTGCATCTAGCCGCGATGCGTGCGGATTTGTCTGCTGAAATCCAAAGCCTCGTTCCCGGACGCGGAGGCAGTATCGCAGCTGCGCTTATTTCCGGTGATCGCAGCGCCGTCGATCGCAATACCAACGAGTTGCTGTTCAACGCTGGCCTCGGGCATTTGCTCTCGGTGTCCGGCATTCACATGAGCATCGTCGGCGGTCTCGTGTTTGCGACGTTGCTTTGGACATTCTCGCTGATCTCTCCAATCGCGCTACGTTTTCCGGTCAAGAAGATCGCTGCCGTTGGCGCGCTCATGGCTGTCGGCGCGTACCTTATTGTGTCTGGGATAAACGTTCCCGCGCTGCGATCTTTCATCATGGCGGCGGTGGCATTCGGCGCGATCCTGCTTGATCGACCCGCGATCTCGATGCGGGGCCTCGCGCTGGCTGCGTTCATCGTGATCTTGCTGTTTCCGGAATCCGTGCTCGACGCCAGCTTCCAAATGTCATTCGCGGCGACGATGGCGTTGGTGGCGCTCTTCGAACTACTGAGCCGCGCGCCGCACGCACCGGCGTTGCCAACACCGGGGCCGATCATCGGGTTTATGCAATGGAGCACGCGCGCCGTAGGCGCTGTGCTGCTGATCTCGGTTGTCGCGGGCGTCGCGACTGATCCATTCGCGATGTACCATTTCCAACGGTTTTCGCTCTATTCGCTGCCGGCGAACCTGCTGGAAGAGCCGATACTTTCATTCCTCGTAGCGCCCGCGGCGGTTGCTGCGGCTGTGCTGGCGCCGTTCGGTTTTGCAGAAACACCGTTGCAAGTAATGTCCAGCGGGCTCGATCTGATCGCGGCAATCGGCCAGACGTTTGGCGAGCGACCCGAAGCTGTCCAAGCGGTGCCAAAGCCACCGGATGCGGCATTCCTGCTCTGCGTCGCAGCACTTCTGTGCGCGTGCTTGTGGCGCGGGGCGTTGCGTTGGATCGGTGCACCACTGCTTGCAGCGAGCGTCGCCGTATATGTCGCCGCGCCCCAACCGGTTGCGGCTTTCGATAGCGATCTCCGGGCGGTTTACGTTCGTGATGGCGACCACTGGACGCTGCTTAGCAACAGCCAGCGCTCGACCTATGCACGCGATCGGTTGGGGGCGACGCTCGGTTTGTCGCCAGCGGAGATTGAACGTCTCGCCCCTGCAGAGACTTGCAGCGATACCTTCTGCCAGTGGCAAACGCAGTCGCGGGTTATTTTCCTGGCGCGTGATGCAGCTGCGCTCGATCGCGCCTGCGTCGCCGGCGCTATCGTCATCGCTCAGACCAAAGCGCTGTCAGACTACGCCACACGGTGCCAGCTAGCAGCGCTGATCACGCCTGAGAATATCGCGGAGTTGGGCGGCGCGATCATTACGGAGACGCCGCGCGGACCGCGCATTGCACGCGCTTGGCCAGAAGACATCCACCGTCCGTGGACGCCTCAAGCCGGCAATGCAGAAGGTGAGTGAGAGCCGCTTACGAGTAGCGGCGAATCATCGCGACGAGTTTGCCCTGCACGCGCACGCGATCAGGACCAAAGATCCGGGTCTCGTACGCAGGGTTCGCCGCTTCGAGCGCAACTGAGTTGCCGCGCTTGCGCAGGCGCTTCAGCGTCGCTTCTTCGTTGTCGACCAATGCCACGACGATATCGCCGCTTTCGGCTGTCTCGGAGCGCTTAATGATCACGACGTCGCCATCAAGAATGCCGGCTTGGATCATCGAGTCGCCGCGCACTTCGAGCGCGAAGTGATCGCCGGAGCCCAGCAGATCTTCCGGCGGCGTTATGCGGCCGACTTCAGATTGAATGGCTTCAATAGGCACGCCGGCGGCGATCTGGCCCAGGATCGGAATACTGTAGCTGCTGGCGCCGTTGCTGCGGCCTTCGCCCACAACCGACGGGCGGAAAGATTGGCGGCCCTTGGGCGGCGCAGCGGTGGCGGCGCTGTCAGGCATCTTGAGCACCTCTAGCGCCCGCGCCCGGTGGGGCAGGCGGCGCAGGAAGCCGCGCTCTTCGAGCGCCGTAATCAGCCGGTGGATGCCGGACTTGGACGCCAGATCCAGCGCCTCTTTCATTTCGTCAAACGACGGCGAAACGCCTGTCTCTTTGATCCGCTCGTGGATGTAGAGCAGCAGTTCTTTTTGTTTCGCTGTCAGCATGACCTGGGACCAAATAGTGAACGATATCGCGTTCTATATCCGTTCCAAGTCGTCGGTCAAGTCCAGTTTAGTTAACGGCCAAGTAGTGCTCGCGTGGCTGCTTCAACATCATCTTGGCGCATCAAACTCTCGCCCACGAGGAACGCGCGCGCGCCGACGGCGCTGAGGCGCATGATGTCTGCGTGCGTGAAGATGCCGGACTCAGAGACGAGTAACACGTCACTGGGCGCCATCGCCGCCAAGCGCTCAGTCACGCCAAGATCAGTGTCGAATGTCGCGAGCGATCGATTGTTCACGCCGATTAGTTTGAAACCCAATTTCAGGGCGCGAGTCATCTCATGTTCGTCGTGCACCTCTACGAGTGCATCCATCCCGAGGAATTCAGCCACATCATTCAGATCAGAGGCGAGGGCATCGTCGACGGCCGCCATGATAATTAGCACTGCATCTGCACCGTAGGCGCGGCTCTCGGCGATCTGCCACTCGTCGATCATGAAATCTTTGCGCAGCGCGGGCAGGTCGCATGCTTTGCGCGCTGCAACCAAGAAATCTTCGTGACCTTGAAAGCTTGGTGCGTCCGTCAGTACCGAAAGACATGCCGCCCCGCCCTCGTCGTAAGCCCGTGCGAGCACGGGTGGGTCGAAGTCCTCGCGAATGAGGCCCTTAGATGGGCTGGCTTTCTTGATTTCGGCAATAAGCGCAGGGCCCTCGAACTCGATCAGCGATTGAACAAATCCGCGAGGTTTGCCCTGAGCGTGGATCGCCGCGTCAAGATCCGATTGTGACCATTTTTGTTTACGGGCGGCGACTTCGTCGCGTTTGTAGACGAGGATTTTCTCAAGGACGCTCACGGCGCACTCCGTGTTACATCGACAAGGCGCTCGAGCGCGGCGCGTGCGGCGCCGCTATCCAGCGATTGCTCCGCCATTGGCCAAGCCTCAACCACATCCACCGCCTTGCCTGCCACAACCAATGCGGCCGCGGCATTTAGTGCAACGGCCGCTCGATGCCCTGGCCGACCGGCGCCGGCAAACAGCGCGCGCATCTCGTCCGCATTTTCGTTTGCCGCGCCGCCTCGGATATCGGGATTGATTTCCGCATTGACGCTTGCTCGGATCATCGTCACCGAGCCGCCATTCAGCATGGCGACATTGTTGGCTTCGCGGTGTTGGGCCGAAAGTTCGTCCAGTCCGCCAGAGCCGTGTACAACCCACGCCTTTTCGCATCCGAGTTCGTTCAGCGCCCCGGCGATCGGCGCGATGAAGTCTGCGCTGAACACCCCCATCAATTGGCGCGTTACACCGGCTGGGTTTGAGAGCGGCCCTAGCAGGTTGAAGATCGTGCGCTTGCCAAGCTCACGTCGCGCCAGTGCAACGTGGCGCATCGCTGGATGATGATTTTGCGCAAAGAGGAACGCCAAGCCGGCCTCCCGCAGCGAACGCTCAATCGTGCTCAGGTCTGCAGTGAGCTTCACGCCCAACGCTTCCAACACGTCGGCGGCGCCAGATTTGGAACTCATGGCGCGATTGCCGTGCTTCGCCACCGGCACGCCGCAGCCAGCTACGACGAACGCCACGGCGGTAGAAATGTTCAGCGTGTGTGCGCCGTCACCGCCTGTGCCGCATACATCGATTGCGCCCTTCGGTGAGTCTACCCGCACCATCCTCGATCGCAGCGCTCGCGCGCCCGCGGCGATCAACGGCCCGTTGCCCATGAGCGGCATGGTCAGCGTCAAGAATTGCTTGATGTCCTCATGCGCGGCGCCGCCATCCATGATCTCCGAGAATGCGCCGTCAATGTCCGAAGCCTGCACGGATGCGCCATCGCGCAAACCAGCAATTGTCGCCGCAAGGCTCATCGCAGGCCTGCCGCGTCGAGAAAATTGCCCACAATTGCGTGACCGTGCTCAGACGCAATCGACTCTGGATGGAATTGCACGCCGAACACCGGGCGGGTCTTGTGCGATAGTCCCATCACTTCACCGTCCGCGGTTTCTGCATCGATGTTCAGATCTGTCGGAAACGTCGCACGTTTTACGGCGAGCGAATGATAGCGCGTGGCGCGGAAGGGCGAGGGCAGGCCTCGAAACAGGCCGCGGTCGTGATGGGTCACTTCAGAGACTTTGCCGTGCATGATCTCTTGAGCGCTCACAACGTCGCCGCCGAAAGCGTGCCCCATCGCCTGATGGCCGAGGCACACGCCAAACATCGGCAGATCGTCCGGCGCCTTGGCGAGCAGTTCTAGGCAGATGCCGGCTTCCCTTGGCGTGCACGGCCCTGGCGAGAGGATCACGGCCTTAGGTCTCTTTTTCAGCACATCCGCAACGGTCAGCGCATCATTGCGCACGACTTCGGCGCGCACGCCAAAGTCCTCGACATAGTGGACGAGGTTATAAACAAAGCTGTCGTAATTATCGATGACGAGGATCATGGGAGCCGGGCCTTCAGGCTAGCGTGAGACGAGCAAGTTCAAAGCGTCGTCAAACGCGCCATCGTGCGGGGGCCAGCCAAAGGGACATGCGGGCGCTAGCGTAGCGCAGCGGCCCAGCAAAAGGAATGGCGAGACCTTTCGGCCTCGCCATCCTCAGACGGGAATTTCAGTGGTTAGCGGCCGCCGCCGAGCGCCTGTAGTTGTGCGCGGTTGAGGTCGTCCGTCGTGTAGCGACCGTCAGCGACCGCGACTTGTACCGGTTGCGGCATGTCTGCGGCGGCTTGCACTGCCGTTTCAGCGCCCGCGCGCGTAGTGGGCGCCGGCGCAGCGGCCACCTGCGTTGACGCTTCTGCATCCGCAGCCGTTTGCGCCGGGGCGCTAACGTTCGGCGCGGCGCTTGGCGTAGTGGTCGTGCCGGTCGTCTCAGCTTGAGCCGTCGTCACAGGCGTCTGCGTCGCAGTGTTAGCTTCGCCCGTCACGGTGTCCGGGGTCGTCGTCGCGTTGGCGCTTTCTTCGGCCTGTTCAGTGGTTTCCTGGAGCGCGTCTGTCGCTGGCGTCGAACTCGTCTCTGCTTGAGCGCGTGCGGTGGGCGCGTCCGTCACCTGCGCGAACGCCGGCAGTGCAAACGCCAATGCGGCTGTCGCCACTGATGCGATGAGAAGCTTCTTCATTCGATTGTCTCCGAGGGGCGCCGAAGAGGGAGGTCCGGCTTGAAAAGCACGCACGACAACGCGTGCCCGCCGAGTTCGGCGCCGCGGAACTTCTCTTAAATGACCGTAATCGCGGAACTTTGACCTATGCGTAGCGCCAAGCTTCACTCGCCGCGCGAAACAACGCGCGCGACTTGTGTTGCGTTTCCTGCAGCTCAAGTTCCGGATCGCTGTCGAGCACCACGCCGCCGCCGGCTTGCACGTGCAGCATGCCGTCTTTCACCACTGCCGTACGCAGCGCGATGCACGTATCCATGTCGCCGCCCGCGCCGAAATAGCCGACGCCGCCAGCGTAGATGCCGCGTTTGTAGGGTTCGACTTCATTGATGATTTCCATGGCGCGGATTTTTGGCGCACCCGTAACCGTGCCATGCGGAAAGCCAGCGAGCAGGGCGTCAAGCGCGCCCAATCCGTCTGCGAGTTCACCCTCAACGTTTGAGACGATGTGCATCACGTGACTGTAGCGCTCGATCGTGAACGCCTCGGTCACGCGCACATGCGCAGATCCCGCGCTCGCGGTCGCTGCATTGGATCCGGACTTAGCGCCACGCACCGCAACGCGTCCCAAATCATTGCGTGCAAGATCGACGAGCATCAGATGCTCTGCGCGCTCTTTCGGATCGGCGAGCAATTCCTCTTCTAGCGCGTGATCGTGCGCTGGGGTTTCACCCCGTGGCCGCGTTCCTGCGATCGGACGAATGGTGATCGTGTCGTCGCGCTTGCGCACAAGTATCTCTGGGCTCGATCCGACCACCGCAAAGTCTGCGAAGTTCAGATAGTAGAGAAAAGGTGAGGGGTTTAGGCGCCGTAGTGAGCGATAGAGAGCAAACGGCGGCGCCTTCAGCGGAGCCGAGAAGCGCTGACTGGGCACCACCTGGAAGACATCGCCCGCCCGGCAATATTGTTTGCACACGCCCACGAGCGCCCGATACGCCGCCGCCGTTGTGTTCGACTTCGGCTCGACGACTTCGGGCGCTGCATTGGCGCCGCGCTTTTTCGCTAACGGGCGATCCAGTGCGCGCCAGACTCGCTCAAGCCGGGCGCGTGCGGCCTCATACGCGGCCGCTGCGCTTTGACTTGTCCGCTTACGCGCTGGCGTGATGAGCGTGATCTCGCCTGTGACATTGTCGAACACGGCGACAATCGTGGGGCGGACGAGAAGAGCTTCCGGCGTTCCAATCGGATCGGCTGCCTTTTCCGGCAACTTCTCCAGCAATCGCACCATGTCGTAGCCGAGATAGCCAAACAGGCCCGCAGCCATTGGAGGCAGATGCGGGGGCAAGTCCAAAGCTGAGCGCGTGAGCAGCTTGCGCAGGCTTTTCAGCGGGACATCGCGCTGTGCCCTGAAAGAGCTATCCGCGAACCCACCGCGACTTGCTTGGGCCTGCCCATCGCGTACGCGCCAAACCAGATCAGGCTTTAGTCCGATGATCGAGTAGCGCCCACGGAAGTCGCCGCCCTGAACACTTTCGAGCAAAAAAGAGCCTGGCTTGTCCGCCCCAAGCTTCAACATCGCCGAGACCGGCGTTTCGAGGTCGGAGACACGCTTCATCCACACCACGCCGCCGCCGCGCGCGTGTGCCTCGGTATAGGTGGCCAGCGTTGGTTCCAGCGCTGGCTCGGTCTGACTCATTGCTGGGTGGCTTCGTCCGGGGTGGTGCTCGAACGGTATTCCCGCTCAATGATCCGGTCATTGCGGCGCGGATTTGCGTCCGCAACAATCTCACTTTGGAGCGCTTCAACCACGCTGCTGCTGAGGCCGCACACTGGCGGCGCGCCAGCCTGCAGCGCTTGAGGCAGGCAAGGGCGTTCAGCGTATGTACGCGTCGCTTCCAAAATTTGCGGATCGATCGCCGTGATGTCGGGGCGATTGATGTGTTCAACCACACCGATCAGGATTCCCGCGTCGCCGACGATATGAACTGGCGTCCGCTCGCCGACAGCGAAGAGTTGTTCGGCCATGCCCTGGGGGAGGTTTTGACGCGCTGCGCGCCGGTCAACGGTGCGTGAGGTCGCTACGACACGGGCGTGATTGGCGTTGGCCACTGCGGTCAGCGATTGGCCGTTGGTGAGCGCCGTCGTCATCGTCTCGGCCAATTCGCGCAGACGGTTGCCGCGCTCACGACGAATCCAGGCTTGCACGAGTTCGGTGCGCACTTCTTCGAGGGGCCGAACGCTTTCCGGGATGATCCGGTCTACGCCCGCCATCACGTCAGCGTCGCCCACGGTCTGGAAGTCCGTTGCTTCGCCTTCTGGCGTTGCGAACGCCGTTGCCAGAACGTCTGTGAGATCAGCCGCCGCTTCCACGGGTTCGCCCTGTTGGTTGCGGCCTTGGGCTTCGATCGCTGGTAAAGTGACCGTCGTCAGACCGCTTTGACGGGCGGCTTCCGCTAGCGTGCCGCCAGCCGAGCGAGCGTCTTCAAATGCAGAAACCGCGGTGGCCATAAGATCTTGTGCTTGCTCACCGGCAAGAGCAGCGCGAATCTCTTCTCGGTGCTCGGCGTAGCTTGGAGCGACGGCCGGCGTCGAGCCTTCAACACGTACGACGATGAATGGCGACAACGTGCTGCGCGCCACGACGGCCGGACCCCGGACCTGGGCGCCGAACACCGCTGTGGCCGCAGCTTCATCTGGAACTTGCGCACGCGATTGGTTTTCGCCGCGTGTCACTTGGAGGCTCATGGCTTGCGCCACAGCGGCCGGCGCTTCGCCGCGATTGATGCGTTGTGCCGCTTCGTTCGCCTGCGCTTCATTGGTCGCAGCAATGCGCACGTAGGTGCGAGTTTCAGGGCGGGTCATCTGCGCTGCGCCCGCATCGAACTCCGCGCGAATGCGCTCTTCCGGTATTTGCACGCGCGCTGAGAAATCACTCGGGCGCGCATAAACGATGGTCAGCACGCGAAATTCCGGAAGCCGTAGCTGTTGCTGGCTGTCTTCGTAGAACGCTTGAACTTGGGCCTCGTTTGGTTGCGGGATAGCGCCGACGGCTGTTGCCGGCGCTTCGATGAGCGAGACCACGCGTGTTTCAGCATCATATGCGTAGGTCAGCGCGCCGAAGCTGGACGGCGCCCGAACGCCAGCCATCAATGATTGCACCACCATCGCCGTCGTGAGATCGCCGCGAACGTCGCGCTCAAATTCTGTCTGCGTGTAACGCATCTGAGTGAGGAAACCGGTGTAGGCGTTTTGGTCAAACGCACCTGTCACCGCGTTATGCACGGCCGGAATGTCGGCGATCCGAGTGCGGACCTGGGTGTCGCTCGCGCTGACGCCGATTTTGTCAGCGTAAACATACATCGCCACGCGGTTGATCATCCGCTCCAGCAAACTGCGATGGATGCCCTGATCAATCGCATCCTCCCGGCTCAGATTGTTGCCGTTCTCGCGCTCACCGCGCAGCGTGAGTTCAATCTCGCGATCGAGTTGCGGCTTAGTGATGCTCCGTCCGCCAACGTTTGCGAGCGAATTGTCGCCGCCTAAATCCAAGCCGCTATTTGGAATGAGGAACAGAACCGTCGCCAGGCCGACAAGGCCGACGATGATGGTTGCGATCCAGCCTTTGGTGATATTCCGAAATTGCAGAAGCATGAGCGGTTCCGTATGCGTGAGGCGGCGGACCATAGAGACGCCCCCCGAGCGGGGCAATTGCCGCACGCCGCCGCAGTGGCGCTATCAGAGGGAGAGGGCATGGGCTCGCGTAAGCCGTTGATCGCAGGAAACTGGAAGATGTTCGGCCGGTCTGCGGATTTAGCCGAGATCGGTGCTCTCGCCGAAACGATCGGCCCTGCCGCCACCAAAATTGAGGTCCTCATCTGCCCACCGGCTGTTTTTGTTGCACCGGCCGCCTGGCAGACCCGCGACAAGCCCATCCTCATTGGCGGCCAAGATTGTAGCTCGAACGCGGGGGACGCCGCGCGAACCGGTGAAATTAGCGCCGCCATGCTGGCGGATGTGGGCGCCAAGTACGTCATTGTGGGGCATTCGGAGCGTCGTCAGAACCACAAGGAGGGTGACGAGCTGGTGCGCCGGAAGGCAGAGGCTGCGATCGCTGCGGGCGTCACTCCGATCGTATGTGTCGGCGAAACACTGGCCGAGCGTTCGGCGGGCCAAGTCGCTGAGGTTGTTCGCCGCCAGGTGGCGGGCAGCACGCCAGCACAGGGCGGTGCGTTTGTGGTGGCTTACGAGCCCGTTTGGGCGATTGGCGGAACCTCCACCCCGACCTTGGCCGAGGTCGGCGAAGTCCATGCTCTCATTCGCGAAACCTTGGCAGGGCAGTTCGGCGCCCAGGCGAATGAAACCCGTATTCTCTACGGCGGTTCGGTGGGGCCGAAGAATGCAGGCGAGATATTCACCGTCGAGGGTGTGGACGGCGCCCTTGTTGGGCGTGCGAGCCTGAAGGCCTCTGACTTTTC
>JAPLOL010000081.1 GCA_026400735.1 Alphaproteobacteria bacterium
GGCGCCTTTCCGTCTTGTGGGCGATACTGAAAGCCATGCCACGGGCAGGTGACGCAGCCATCGATGATGCGTCCTTCGCCCAAAGGGCCGCCTTGGTGGCGGCAGACATTGCTGATCGCATAGATGTGTGCGCCGTCGCGGAAGATGGCGATGCGCTCGCCGTGTGGCGGCGTGACGATCTGCGCGCGGCCGTCGGGGATATCAGTTGGCGGCCCGACGCGGAGCCAGCCATCGGTGTCCGCGTCCGCCGCCTTTGCATCTCCTCTGGTTTCGCGCTGGCCCGCAACGACGTGCACCAATGCAACGAGCGTTGCGCTCGCGCCGACGACGATGGAGTAAAGTGAGCTCTTCTCGCCTTGAATGGCGCCCAGCATCACGTGCGCGACGATGAGCGCATAGGCCCAATAGACCAGCATATGGAGAGCTTTCCAGATGTTCGGTCCAAGCACGTTGTTCCAGAAATCGTGACTGGTGGCGGCCATCACAAACAAAATGAGCAGGGCAGTTACGCCAAGGCTTTCGAAAGGAAAGCCCTGGATCGAATCGTAACGCGGATTGGAAGCAAGCAGCGACACAAACGGGTTGAGGTCGGAAAAGCCGTGATACCAGACCACGACCAGCGTGCCGTGCCCGAGCGCCAGCAGAAAGCACGTCACCCCGAGATGACGGCGGTTGTAAAGCAGCGGCAGAAAGCGCGGCGATAATCGTGCGAGCGGACCAATCAGCAAGATGAGCGTCAACAACGCAAAGGCGCAGGCGCCAAGTGCGCGCAGCGCCACTTGTATGGGCAGCGGGCTCTCGCCCGGCGGCGTAAACGCAAGCGCGCTGATGAGATAGGCGCCGACAAATGCGAGGACGCCCAAGAGAAGGGCTGCGTCATAGGTTTTCTTGAATGGCGTCCATTGGATGATCTTGTAGCCATGCGCCATCGTCACTCGCCCTCGCTCGAGATGCTGGCGGCTTCGACCGCGGCGCTTTCAGTGCGAGCTTTTGCGACGAGCGCGGCAGTGACGACGGCGAGCAGCACCAAGATCAAAATGGGCCACACGCGCTCATGGGCGCGGCGTTGCACGCGGTTCATTACCGATCCTCCTTAGCGCGACGGCCGAAGAGGCGGGCAATGACGAGCGGCCAAAGTGCGGCAAGCCCTGGCAGAATCAGCAAGCGGACGCGTAGCGGCATTACAGCGGCGGCCGGTTCAAGCTTGCGTAGGCCAAACAGCAGCGTCGAAAGAGCTACGCACAGTCCGACCGCTAAATAGCCGGCAAGCGTAAGCCAGACGATCTCAGCAGTTTGCTCTGTCATGCTCGCTCCCATTGAACGTTTCACGTCTTCGCGTGGGTTGCGAACCAGCGTGCATCGGCGCGAGCGATGTGGTGGGCCAGATCGCGCTCCCATTGCGCGTGTATGCGCGGGTCCAAATTGAAGAAGAGCCGCCCGTCGTCGATGCGGTAGACCTTGGGATTGCCCTTCACGTCCGAGCCATGCGCCATCGCGTACGCGCAGCGCCCGCCATATTGGGGCGCGTAGCGCGCCGGGTCGACGATAAATGTGTCGCGATTGGCAGCGTCTACGAAGAGATATGTCTTCCCGTCATAGGTGGCTGTAAACGCGATCGATCCCTCGATGGGAGTTCCGCCATTGGCGAAATAGCTGACGACATCATAGCCGCCAGCTGCGGGCGGTCCCATCATCATAGAGGCGTGATCGTGTTCGAGTTCCGCCGGAGAGGTGGCTTTCGCCAGCCCTCCGGCGTCAAGCCACGCGCGGGTATGAAGCGCGGCGCGTTCGATCAACGCGGCGGATTGATCGAAATTGAAGGGCGACACGTCTAGCGGGCAAAGATGCGGCGCCACATGCACATCGATCTTGCCGCCGATCAGCTGCAAGTCGCGCTCCATTTGATTGGCGATAAGAAGTGTTAGCGCATGCATGCCGCGCGCGACCGCGCCGTTGGGCGGGCCGTCGATCGAGCAGGCATAGCCGGTTTGTAGTACGATGATCCGTGTCGCGCCGAGTTCGGCTGCAGTTAAAATGGGCGTGTTGCCCGCAATGGCGCCATCCATCAAATGATCGGCGCCGATCCGCACGGACGGGAAGGCGATCGGAATCGCCGCACTCGCGAGCACGGCATCGACGGCCGCGCCACGCGAGAGGCAGACGGTTGCGCCGCTCAAATTGGTCGCCACCACGTGCACGGGCAGGGCGGCGTCTTCCAGATTACGCATCGGCAGATGGCGTTCGATTAAGCCCCGCAACGCCGTCGATTCAAACAAACTGCCAGCGCCGCGAAACCACCCCATAGCGCTGCGCCAGGTGAATGGGAAAATGTCGTTGCGCTTGAGGCCGCACCATATGTCTTCCAGCGCCGCGACGCCCTCGGAGTTTGGTCGCGCCGCGAAGAAACATGCGTTAAGTGCGCCGACCGAGGCGCCGACAACAAAGTCAGGACGCTCACCAGCGCGGACCAATTCTCTTAAGGCGCCGACTTGAATGGCGCCGAGGCTGCCGCCTCCGGCGAAGACGAACGCGGTCCGAGACGGCGGTTGAGGCATTACCTATTCCCCCCGTCCTAACCCGACAGCGGCAGGGGTCAATACGCAACAGAGTAGAACCTGGTTTCAGGTTAGTGGATCGAACTCCGCCCGAGCGAAGGCCTGATCGTCTTCAGCCGTGTTGATCCTGCCGCTTAAGGATTGGCGTGGTCGTGTTGGTCGCGAGTGCGTTTGGACACAAGGGTCACGGCGATGATGATCGCAATGGCCCCGACCATGACGAGTGGGATCGCGCGTTGGAATTGGGGACCTAGGATGTCTCCCAGCACGGCGAAGAGGGTGAAGGTTAGGGCAAGGTAGAGCGCGCCAGTAAGCGCGATGAGCGGTAGAAAGCGCCGGAACGGCGCGCGGAAGACGCCGCAGGCAAGATAGAGCGGAATGCGCGTCCCGGGAATGAAACGCGCGCCGAGCAACGCCAGGCCGAGACGCCTCAAGACGCCTTCCTTCAAGGCACCGACTTTGGAGTTGTTCGCCCAGCGCGCTGCAGGCGGCCACGATTGGGCGTAATACCCAGCCCAGTATTTCCACCCGTCGCTCACAATGAGGCCAAGCAGCGAGACGACGAAAATGCCGGCGGCGTCGCCTTCATGCATCGAAGCGGCGGAGGCCGATCCAATCACGGCGGCGTCTTCTTGCAGAAATGGCGCGAAAAAGAGGGCGAGATAGAGCGCCCATGTTGCTGGGAGCAGCGGGTCTGCAGTCATGGCGTTACCGCCGCATGTCGTGGCGTGCTGCGATGCGCGTCCAAAAATGCGATGGTCGCGGTCCAGTCCACGTCGCGAATTCCATGCCGTCCCGGGCGCATGAAGAACGTAATATCGGCCGAATAGTCGGGAGTCTCGATCGACGCTTGAGTAAGCCCTTGGCGGCCCAGTAATCGGTAGACGTCGCTCGCGGCTTCGGCGCCCTGATAGGCGCCGACCGGATCCGACCAGCGATCGAGTGTCGCCCCGCCCAGCAGGATCGAACGCGGCGCGATCAGCGCGATCAACGACTGCTGATCGAGCATCGCTGCATCTGCGACGGCGCCTTGGGCGACGGTTGGAAACCAGTGCGGGAAGCGGCGAGTCAGGGCTCTCAGGGGCTCGCCGATCGTGCGGGAGGTGGGCGCGGCGCCGAGCCTGCCCGATTGATTGGCGATCACAGCCGAGATGCGCTCATCGAGCGCCGCCGCCAGAAGCGCCGACTTTCCAAATCTGGAATGACCAAACACCGCGATGTGGCCGTGATCAAATCGGGCATCGGCGTCAACAATATCGACGGCGCGCGAGATCGACCATGCCCAGGCGCCAACGGCCCCAACTTTGGGTGCTCGTGTCGGTTCGGGCAGGCGCGCTATTGCTTGCGCCGCACGCATTGGCTCGTCGGGCACGACCTCGCCAGGATAAAAGGTCACCACGGCATAGCCGGCGCGCAGCAGGCGTTCGAACGGCGGGCGGATGATGTTTTGTCCATGAATGAAACGAGTGACGCTTCGGTTTGAGAATGTGCGGCATCTTTCTGGCAGCCAGGCACCGTGATTGAGCCTCCCGTCACTGAAGCCGAGCGCCGCGTCGTTGCCGCAGAAGTTCGGCACGATGACAACCGGTGACGCACCGTGTTGGCCTTGAGGCAAAAAGACCACCGCTCTAAACAGAATGTCCTCGGCGCTTGCCGAGGGTAGGCGGACTGTGACTTCTTCAACGCTGCGTGCGTGAGGATAATTGGTTGTGCGGATCGTGCGCCGTTCGCCGACGATGGCGCCATCCGCATCAGGCAACCAGCCATAGATGCGCGCCTGAAACGCGGCGCGTATGAGCGGGGCGCGCCGCCCGGTCCAGTCTCTAGCGTCAGTAATGGCCGCGTCACCGCCGAGCGGCGAAAGCGGCGAGGCGAAGTGCGCCGGATGGCGATCATCGGTGTTGACGCGCAGGCCGGCCTGAACGCAACCGGCCACGATGAGCGCGAGCGCTACGCAAACCGCCGCAGCGCGAGCGACGCTCTCAGCCGATAGGACGTTCCCCTGCCGCATGCCTCGCCCGCTTCCGTCTCATTGACATACGGCGCAGCAATGGCCGCAGTTGCAGCGCGAGTGGGTTTATCAAGCGCGGACGTCAATCAGGCCGCCGACCGCGTTGGGCGTTCGGCTCACGCTTTGCTCGATTGCGCTCAACCGGCCGCCGAAGGTGACGGCGTCGTTCCAACGACTGGGATCGCTCTCGGCATCGACGTTGTAGGGGCCGCTTTGTGGATGAGCCGGATCGATGTGCTTTTCGGCGTAGCCGACGTCGGTGCAGTTTTTGCAACTATAGCCGTTCACTTGCACCGGCACGGCGTAATTACTGGATACGAGCGACATCACAACTCCATTCTAGAAGGCGTCGGTTGGCGCCGGCGTGTGGGCGTCGGCTCTGAAAGGTATCGCAAGAACGACGTCCGGCTCGGTCAAGCCGCGCGCGACGGCACTGTCACGGCGCCAATAAGACATCTCAATCGTTTCAAGCGATGCACGAACGCGCGTGATGCTCTTTGTATGAGAAGTGGGCCGCTGCATCATCGGGGTCCACGCATCGCTGTCAGCTTCGGTGTGACAGTGGAACGCGTCGATCACATCGCCGAGTTCGTTAACCCCCGCCGTGAGACTTGCCATGACGCCCGTGCGCTGTGCGCGAACGTCGAGCTCCTGCCAAGAGGACGACGTCAGCATGTCGAGTGGCTTTGGCGCTAGCGTCTCACGCGTGATGTGCGCGCCGTTCCAATCAAGGCGAACGCTATGCTCGCGATCGATGAGCAAACAATTGAACGGGGAGTACTCGCCCGGCGACGGCGAAAGCGCCAAGGCGGCGACTTTTGCGCTCGCCATTTCCATCGCGCGTAGGACGATATCGCCGCGACTGATGCGCCCTTGCGGTGCTGGGTCGTAGCGATTGAGCAGACAGGCGATCAAGCCGCGATCATTTGCGGCAATCCAAGATCCGCCAGCTTGAACATCACGCGGCGAGATGAAAGCACCGCTCGCGCCATGCTGCAGCGTAGGCGGCGATTCTTGCCGGGTTTGTTCGTCGTCGCGGTTCATCGTGATCGTGAAGTGATCGCTGTCGCGCCAGATCGTCAGTGTGCACATCGATTGAGCTTGGCCTCGTATTTAGCGGCGTTGCCGACGCGAGGCGCCGACGAGGCATTCCACTTGCTCAAACGTCCAACCGCGCTGCAAGGACAGCAATACGCCATCTACGACGACATGCGGCGTTCCCACGAAACCCAATTGCTGTGCGAGGCGGAGATTTCGCTCGCCCTGTGCCACAACGGCCGGGGAGTTGGCGCGTCTTTGCGCAGCCTGCAAGTCGAGACCGGCGCGCTCCGCGGCGAGGCGGATGGCGCCGTCGTCAACGCGTCCCGGAATTCGCATTAAGGCGTCGTGAAAGGCAAGCTGCTTGCCTTGCGCGCCCGCAGCTATGGCGATGCGCGATGCGTTGAGGGTGCGATTGCCGGTGGCGCGAGAGACAATGGTGCGTCCGTAAATCGGGTACTCGACCACTGAGATGCGAACGTCGGGATTGTCGCGCGCGTAGGCGACCCAAATTGGATGAAGCGCGCGGCAGGCAGGGCAAGAATAGTCCGCAAACTCGATGATCCGAATTGGCCCCGCGCCACGATCGGCGAAAGCGGCGTCGCGTTCAAACGTCGCCAATATCGGGGTGGCCGCGCGGGAGGCGGCGATCGTTTGCGCAGTGATGCCGCAAGCGCGCGCTGCCTGGTCGGAAACCGCAGCGCTCGCGGACGTCGCGATCATCGCAAAGAGCGCGGTGAGTATGGTTCTGAGCATTGGCCCCCTCGACAGTTACACATACGCGCGGAACTTCCTTGAGGTTACAGATCCGCCGGGTCAGTGTTACGAGCGCTCCTGGGCAGTGTCGCGGGCCAATCCTCGTGTCGCTGAAAGCATCCGCAGCGCCGCCCGCCCATCGTTGATGACGGATTCCGGTCCACCGCTCCTCCACACGCTTCTTCTGGTCTCTACCTCAGAGGTAATTGCGCTAACGCTGCCAATCGCGGTTCATGGGCAAGCTACAACCAACGAGGGACGCATGTCGGAAACAGCAAAGCGTATTGTGACAGAGTTTTTGAGGGCGATGGAGCAGTCAGACTACGCTGCGGCATTGCAAATGGTCTCCCCGGATTGTGATTACATCAACCCACCGCCTTTCGGCGCCGTGAAAGGGCCAGCAGGAATTCGCGCTGTGCTGGAACCGTTCTTTGCTCCGGTTCTTGAAAATAGATTCGAGATCAAGCGTGTCGCGAGTGATGGCGATACGGTTTTCGTAGAACGCCTCGACCGTCACCGGCTAGAGAACAAATGGGTGGAGCTGCCGGTGACCGGCGTGTTTGAAGTTAGAAATGGGCTCATCACTTACTGGCGCGACTACTTTGATGTCGCGACGATCATGTCTGAGTGGCCTCCAATGGTGTGAGCCGGAGAGCAGTCTAGGTTTCAAATAGAGCCCAGTGCCGAAACAACGGCAGCTCCGCGATCCGCAATTTGAGCGGAACGGCGCTTCTCGGCGAATTCCTGCCGCTGCGCTGAAACAATCGAATGGCGGACATGGGCTCAAAAGCTGCCGCTCTTGCTGACCACAGGAGTAGACACAATGTGAGCAGCGCATGGGGTCGTCCGGGGAGACGACCGTGGGAATCAAGATCACGCTGGCGCAGGTGCGAGCGTATGACCGCTGGTCCTATCTGGTGATCTATTGCCAAGGGGCACCAGCAACAGGCGCCGGCTGTCACCATAGTGGCGAGATGAGCCTGATGCACGCGATCACGCTGTGGGGCGAGGATACGCGCCTGGACGATCTCCCATTGCGTTGCTCGCGGTGCGGATCGCGCAAGGTGGAAGTGCGAAGCGACCACCCGCGAGGCGGTGGCGGCAAGTCGCTGTTCGATGGGGCATGATGTGCCCCCCGACGTAAGACCGGCCCGCTTGGGTTTAGCGCCCGGGCGCGAGGCTTCAACACCGATAGGACGAGGTCGCTACAGCCCCCACCGCAACGCCGCTGTAAGGTGCCCCAGCGGCGTTTTCGACCGCGCCGCGCGCAGCGCGAGCCTGCGGTTTATCTCAGCCTGCATCGGCGCTAGGTCGGCGACAATGCGGGCGTAGGTTTCCAGTCGCATCCGCGCCGGGCGCCTCGGGGAAGAGAGCACGGTCCCGAGCCCCAGCTTGCCGGCGAGCTTGTCAGCGCGCCGCACAAGCCGTGCGGTGTCGCCCAAGCGGCGGCTTTTCCATGTTATACGTCCGCATGTTCCGCACATAAGCCCGCTCGCCAGCACCGCCAGGCGCAGCGTGGCGCGCGCACAGCGGGGGCAGCGGAAATATGCGCGCGTGCCTCCGAACCGACAGGGACGCCGCTCCAGGCGCACCGTGGAGCGAATGGGAGCATCTGCACCACCCTTCCACACATAGAAGGCGCTCAGCGTGTCGCGCTCGCGGTCATGCTCGGCATGGATCTTCGAAGGCTTCAAGCCGTCAAACTCAATAACGCCCTGATAGCCGGCTAACGCGCCCCACGACGCGATGTGATCCGCATCGAGCGTGGCAATGTCATCCCAGGTTGCTCGGTAGGTGCGCGCTGTCATGACTTCAGCCCTACTTTGATTTTCTCGAAAACTCCAAACTCTCTTGCGCGGCATCGAATTGTCTTGGCGCGCGCGCGCTCAGTTTTCCCTAGCGAGAAAAAGCGATTTCATTTTCGAGCCCGACAATGCTGATGAATAGCACAGGTTCTAATGGTGGGTTTCTTGGTAGGTTCAGGGTGAACGTAATTCACCCCATGGGATGAACATACTGCACCTCTTGGGGTGAATGTAGTTCACCCCTTTTGCGGCGCACGGAGCCGGGGAGCGCTTCGAGCACAGCGCGCACTACCAGGCGAACCTTGACGGCGCCGCTGGCGCACTTCCGCCTGCCTACTTGGCGAAGCAGCCCGGCTTGAGTGAGCGCGCGGAGCGCCTTTCGTACGGTGCGTTGGGTGTAGCCAGTCTTTGCGGCGAGGGCCGCTGAACTGGGATAGGCGGTTTCATCGTCGCCCACGTAATCAGCGAACGCGGCCATCACATGTTGCTGGGTCGGACTGGCGAACCGCTTGTTCAACACAAGCGCTGTCAGTTCGTACCCTTTAGCCCTTCGTCTGGGCACCGGCTCAGCCCCGCTCCCGCCAAGCGCGTCGCTCATTGGCGATCCAAAAGCCGTCGAGGATTAGCGAGACCGCGCTTTAGGCCGCTGGCAATGGTGGCCTGGGCTGCTTCCTCGCCCTTGTCGGCGACGAGCCCGTTCGCCACCGCCGCTTCAAGTAGAGCGGCCTCCAAACGTTCGACGGGCAACATTCCTGCAGACGCAAGCGATCCTGTCCGCGCAGATGCTTTGAAAAGCGTTTGGTTGCGCTCGCCCCGATTTGCCTTCGCTACAGCGGCAAGTTCTCGTTCGAAAACCGCACTCGCGTAGGCCGAGACGCTTGTTATGCGCGAACCAAGCCCGCCGACCGAAGCATACGTAGCACTCACCGGCGGCCGCGGTGGCGGATCAAGCAACGCAAGCAGCCATTCGGGGGCGGGCGGCAATTCCTGGGCCCATGAATCGAAAACCCAACGATAGCCGTAGGAAGGCGGCGCCATCGCCAAGCCCCGCTCTCCGCGCACATCAACGCCCGGCGCGAGCCCAACACGATTACGCATTGCGCGCGCGCGATCGTAACGAAAGTAGATGTGCAGACCATTGCGCGGCGTACGCACGCGAGGCCCGAGCGCGAGCGCTTCTCCGGCTCCATGCTCGGCGCAGAGGGCGGCGAAAGATAGCAGGCCGTTGACGCCGTTTTCGTGGTTGCAGTCGAGATCAAGCACGAGCACGCCTTGGCCGGTAGCGATGGCGAGGCCGGTGGCAAATGGCGCACGAGCAAAAAACGCGGCCACCGCGTCCGGGTCACAATTCGCCCGGGTTGCCCAGCCCCTGAGAGCCGGACGCTTGAATTGTGTGATCATCGGCACCGGTCGAAGGCCACGAGCGGCGTAGTCGATTGCAGCGCGCGCGAGCGCCGACGCGGTAGGCTCGTCTTTGCCGATCATGTGCGCCCCTCCGATTGCGCGGCGCCACGCGTGTCGCGTTCGGCGATGCGCTCGACGAGCCAAGCGCGCACCTCGCTTTCCAGCCAGCCAACCGCGTTCGGCCCCAGTCGGATGCGCTTAGGAAACAAGCCCGCCCGTTCGTCGCGCCAGCGCTGCTCACGCGAGCGGCCCGTGAGCCGCGCCACTTCCGGCTCGCGCAGCACGCGTTCCCGCTGAACGTCGAGATCAAGCTTGGCGCTGCTTTGACTGGTTTCAGCAGACCCAGCCTGTTTGCGCGCGAGCGCCTCTTTCAAGTTGCGTTGGGCGGCCCGCTTTCTCTCTAGGACTTCGACCTGATCCGTACTCATGCAATCCACTCCCTGCTGTTAGCCCGCAACACGCGGCAACAGGAGCAGTGTGAGTGAGAACGGTTCAGCGGGCTGGTGACCACCTAGAAAATTTTCGGTGATGGTTGTCACCACTTTCCGGCCCAGCGCCTCCGCGTTAGGCGCCAGCGCGCTTGCGTTTTCGCTCTGGGCGCTTGAGCGCATACGCGAACTTTGGACCGGGAGGGGGCTCGCCCATTGATTGTCTCTCCCGCCATTCGCGCCGCACTGCGGCAATAGCGTCCTGGAACGTCTCCGCGCTCATGCCCCGGACGGCATTCGCTCGCTGTTTGCCTGTCGCGAACAACGCCGCGACTAACTCGACCAAGGTGTGATGAACACGCCCCGTTGCCTCGGAGATCGGCGGGAAACGCCCGCTGGCATGTTTCCACTCGAGCGCCACCGCAGCGAAGAAATGGAAGCCCAATGCCGTTGGGCCACCGCCGTCTCTCGATGCGGACAGCGCTTCCACCCGTTCTAGATCCCCGATCAGATTAGTCAGAACTTGCTTGTGCTGTTCTCGATAGACCTGCGCGTACAGGCCCGCATCCTGAAATCGGGCTAGCTTGCGACGGGCCTGCTGCAATGCCTGCTTCACAGCACGAAAGACCTTTCTTGACTCTGGTAGCGCGACAATGTGCTTCCCGACAGCATTCTCGAAAATGTCGGCGTATCGCGGTCCGCCCGCTGGCATTGTTGGCAGCGCAAAAATGATCAGGGCGTGCTCAATGATGGCGCGGGCGGTGGCCGGGACGCATTCCCCTTTTGCACCGCTTTTCCGCAACAGCCCTTCGATTCTAGTGCACAAAGCACTTAGCGATTCCTGCTCGTTCAAGCTGGCCGCTCCCGCTTGGCGCGCGAGATCAGTGTCACGTTTTCTCCGGTGCGCGGTGTTTCGTTTGCAATATCCATGAGAAGTCGGCCCCAGGCTTCCAGCGCGGCGCGCTTTTCCGCGTCATAGCGGTGGCGGTTGTAAACCTGCGTCGCCGCCGGGCCTTCCGCTTGATGCCCTAGCACCGCAGAGACGACGTGCGGAGCAGCTCCGATGCGTTCGCTGGCGAGATAGGTCGCGGCGGTCCGCCTGAGATCGTGAGGGGTAGCGCGCTCTAACTTAGCGTCGGTGGCGATGCGCTTCATCGCGCGCGTGAGGCTGGCGCGCTCCATACCTTTGCTGGCATCGCGCCCGTGCGGAAAGGCAAAGCCCGACCACTGAGCGGGATCGCCACAAAACAAACCAGTCAGCAAGGCCCAGGCTTGCGGACTGAGCGGAATGACCTGCGCGCGCTTGGTTTTGAATCGGCTCGCCGGGATGGCCCAGGACTTAGACGCCGGATCAATCTCGCGTGCATGAAGGCCCACCACGTCGCCGGCCCGCGCGCCCGTCAACAGCACAAGTTTGAGCGCAGCGCACATGCGCGCGCTGACGTCGATATCCTCGCGCCCGGGCGCGGACTCCACCGCCTTCCAGAACGTCCGCAGTTCGCCATCGTTCAAAACGCGTTCGCGGCTCTGCTCGCGATAGAGCGCGCCCATTTGCGCCAGGGGCGAGGCGGTTATGTATTCCTCCGCAACAGCCATGCTCAGCATGTGGCGAACAAGCGCGAGCGATCGGTTGGCAGTCACGGGAGTACTCGCCCCAATTGCTTTGAGCGCGGCGCGCACGCTGGCGCGGTCGAGACTGGCTAGCTCGTGGGTGCCCAAACGCGGCGCCAGTCGCTCGCTCCAAAGCCATTTGTAATAGGCCGCCGTCTTTGGACGCCTCCCTGGCAACACGTCGCGTTCATACACCGCCCATAGCGCGGCGAGCGTTTGCGGCTTCTCAGCGCGCTCCAACCGCGCCTTGCGTTTGGCCGTTTGCTTCTCGTGCGCGACGTCCCGCCCGCTCGCGATCCTAGCCAGCATTTTGTTGGCTGCCTCGCGCGCGTCCTTGAGCGACAGGGAAGGGTAACCGCCCAGCTTCACGCGCCGATGCTGACCCGCATCGTTGCGATAGCGGACCGTCCACGATTTAGCCCCTGGTGCTGTGATGCGCCCTTGCGCGTCGACCTTGGGCTCGCCCACCCGCAGGACGAGCGCTCCCGCGACGCCATCCGCGTACTCCAAACGCCGCCCAGGCTCGCCTTTGACACTTTCCACGAACCGCGCGCTGAGATCGCCCATAAGCCTCGCCCTGCCTGAGCCGCCAGCCGTGTGCCCCGAATGTGCCCCGGGGTACGCTGGGGGCACAAAAAAACGAAGCACGCCGACGCGGCCCGCAATACGATGCAACGGAAAGCAGCTTGTTTCCAGGAAATTTAGCGACACGGCGCAATGCCATGCACAACGCCGAAACACGACCTTTTTTAGTCTGGGGGACTAGGGGTCGTGGGTTCGAATCCCGCCGCTCCGACCAATTTCTTTAAGCGCGCGTTCCTGCTGCGGCTGAGCGCGAGCGCCGTTTGCCGGCGCCGGTGTGCGCTTCTTTGAGCGCGGTGACGAAACTGTCGCGCCAGGCCATCACGTCGTCGCGCTCCACCCCGTCCATGAGCGCACGCCAGCGGCGGCGACGTTCTTCGAGCGACATCGCAAGGGCGCGGCGCATCGCGTCGGCGACATCCTCTTGACTGAAGGGGTTCACGATCAGCGCATCGTGCATTTGCGCGGCGGCGCCGGCGAAGCGCGAGAGGATGAGCACGCCGGGGTCTGCTTCGTCCTGTGCAGCGACGAATTCTTTTGCGACGAGGTTCATGCCGTCGCGAAGCGGAGTCACCAGTGCAACGTCGGCGGCGCGGTAGATGCCGGCGAGTTCGTCGCGGCCATGGAGGCGGTGGACGTTGCGGATCGGAATCCAGTCCATCTCGGCGTGAGCGCCGTTGATCCTGCCGGAGAGCGAGTCTAGCCGCGCGATCATGTCTTGGTAGGCTTCGACTTCGCTGCGCGTGTAGGTCGAGATTTGCAGCAGGAAGATCTCACGTTTTAGTTCAGCGCTCTCGTTCAGGAGACGCTCGAAGGCGAGCAGGCGTTCGTCGATGCCTTTGGAATAGTCGAGACGGTCGACGCCGAGCAGCATCTGGCGCCCGGCTTTGCTTTCAACGATCCGATGGAAACTCTCTTGCGCGTCCGGTGTCTCGGCAAGCGCCGCAAAGCTCTTGGCGTCGATGCCGATTGGGAACGCCTTCGGCATAACGGTGCGCCCAAATGCGGTCGCCCGGCCGTCAGAAAGCGCCATGCCGCCGGCGTCGTGGAGCACATATGAGAGAAAGGCGTTCTTCCACTCTTCGGTGTGAAAGCCGACGACATCGTAGTGGAAGAGAGATTCTACGAGTTGGCGATGGCGCGGCAGTGTGAGGATCAGTTCGCGGGCGGGCCAAGGAATGTGGAGGAAGAAGCCCATCGCGTTCTTCAAACCGCGCGCGCGCAGTTCGCGGCCGAGCGGGATGAGGTGATAGTCCTGTACCCAAATCACATCGTCGGGTTCGATCAGCGGCGCGAGCATGTCGGCGAAGCGTGCGTTGACGCGCTCGTAGCCCTCACCGAACGAGCGCTCGTATTGGGTTAGGTCGATGCGATAGTGGAAGAGCGGCCAGAGCGTGCGGTTGGCGTAGCCGTTGTAATATTCTTCGATGTCTTGCTCTTCGAGATCCATCGTGGCGACGGTCACGCCGTTGACGGTCTGCGTGTTGAGCTGGCCGGTAAACTGGGGCGTCGATTGCCCACTCCAACCGAACCAGATGCCGGAATATTCGCGGAGCGCCGCCGAGATTGCCATAGCGAGCCCGCCTTGGCTTGCGGCGCCTTCGGGTGCGGGCGGCGTCACGCGATTGGAAACGACAATGAGGCGGCTCATCGCACGCTGCTCCACGGGTTTGAGAGCAGGACGGCGCAATTGATCAGCCCCGCGAGAGAATAGGTTTGCGGATAATTGCCCCAGGGCGCGCCGGTGGAGAGATCGCAGTCTTCTGAGAGGAGGCCCGCGCGCGTGCGGCGGCCGAGCATTTGGTCGAAGAGCGTACGCGCTTCTTCGCGACGGCCGACGAGGAAGAGCGCCTCGATGAGCCAGAAGGTGCAGAAGTTGAAGGCAGTTTCCGGCAGACCGAAATCGTCTTTGTCGGCGTAGCGGAGGACGACGTCGCCACGGCGAAGATCCCGCTCAATGTGTTTGAGGGTTGCGATGAAGCGCGGGTCGTCGGCAGCGAGGAAGCGTGTGTCGACCATTTGCAGAAGGCTGGCGTCCATCTCCTTGCCGCCAAACGTTGCGGCGTAGCGGCCGAGCTCGGCGTGCCAGGCTTGTGTTTCGATGGTGACGCGCATTTCATCGGCGCGGGCGCGCCAGTGGAGCGCCCGATCGCCTAAGCCGAGGCGTTGCGCGGCGTTGGCCAAACGATCGCATGCGGCCCAGCACATGACAGCAGAGTATGTGTGCGTGGCTTCGCGTGTGCGAAATTCCCAGAGGCCCGCGTCAGGCTTTGCGTAAACGTCGTAAGCGCGATCGCCGATGCTTTCGAGGGCGCGGAAATCATCTTCGCCTGCGGGGCGGAAGAGGCGCGCGTCGTAGAAGGCTTGCGCAGTGGAGAGCACGATTTGCCCGTAGACGTCGTGCTGGTGATGTTCATGCGCTTGGTTGCCGACGCGGATCGGGCCCATGTCGCGATAGCCCGGCAGCGCGTTGACTTCGGCCTCGGCGAGGATGGGCTCCATGCCGACGCCGTAAAGCGGCTGGATGCGACCGCTGGGTGTCGCATCGATGATGTTGCGCAGGTAGGAGAGATATCCTTCGAGAATATCGGCGGCGCCGAGTCGGTTGAGCGCCTGCACCGTGTAGTAGGCGTCGCGGAGCCAGCAATAGCGGTAGTCCCAGTTGCGGCCGCTGTTCGGCGCTTCGGGGATGGATGTCGTCATCGCGGCGACGATGGCGCCGGTTTCTTCGTGGACGCAGAGTTTCAGTGTTATCGCGGCGCGGATGACGTCGGCTTGCCATTCAAGCGGCGTCGCCAGCATGCGCACCCAATTGCGCCAATAAAGCTCTGTGTTGTCGCGCATCATGCGCGCGACTTCGCGGAGGTTGCCGTCGAAGGGTTCGTCGGGGCCGAGAAAGAAGATGTGCTCCTCTTCAAGGCGGAAGACGCGGGCGTTCAGGACGTGAGAAACCGGCGCCGTCGTGGTGAGGCGCATTATGCCGGGGACGCGGTATCGGATGTGGTTGGAGCCAGTCGTGATCTCGGCGTCGTGCGCGCCCCAATCGGTCGCCGGGAGGAGCCTCACGCGGATGCGTGGTGAGCCGTTGAGTGGCCGCACTGAGCGGATGAAGGCGTTTGGCCGGTAGGGGCGATGGTGACGGCGGAAGCGTGGGCAGAAGTCGGTGATCTCGATCGAGCCGCCGCGGGAGTCGGTGAGTGTGGTGACGAGGATCGGCGTGTTGCGCTCGTAGCTCTGAGTGGCTGAGACTTGGTCGATCAAGTCGATGGACCAGACGCCCCGCTTCACTTCTGCAGGGTCTTCGCCGCTGAGCAGGGCGCAAAACATCGGATCGCCATCGACGCGCGGCACGCAGGCCCACACGAAGGCGCCGTTGCGATCAACAAGCGCGCTTGCGGCGCAATTGCCGATTGGCGCGAGGTCGAGATCACCGTAACCGCTCATGACTCGAGTCCAGCTTTGAGCCACATGAAGACAGCGCGCGTATTCGGCAGGCAGTAACGTGCGGCGGTGTCTCGGGGCGCGCCGACGAGGATCGAATGGCCGCCCAGCTTGGCGACAGCGCGGAACGCGTCTTCGTCGGTGATGTCGTCACCCATAGCTATTGGATTCCGGTTGGCGAACGGCGGGATGGCCATGAAGTCAGTGACTGCGTCGGCTTTCGTGCGCTGGCCGAGCGTGAGTTCGATGACCATTTTTCCTTCGAGGATACTGAGGCCGTGGCGTTGCGCGATATCCGCGGCGGCGCGTCGTGTGGCGTCCGCGAACTCCGGCATCCGCCGATAGTGGAGGGCGAGTGCAAGGCCTTTATCTTCGACGTCGACTTGCAGCGCGCATTTGGCGATCAGAGCGCGCGTATCGCCTAAAGCCGCCTGGATCGGTGCGGTGTCGTTGGATGTGCGCTCGATTGCTTTTCCAGTGCGCCTTTCGACACCGTGAATGCCGGCAACGTGCACGAGTGCGCCGTCTAACACCTGGTCGGCGCTGGCGATGGTGCGGCCCGTGATGAGCGCGATAGCGCCGTTCATTCTTCCGGAAAGAGAAGTGAGCAGCTGCTGCAACTCTTTGCTCGCGAGCACCTGTTCGGGGTGCGCCGCGAAATCTACGAGCGTGCCGTCTAAGTCGAGAAAAAGCGCATTGCCGCACACGTCGAGCGGTGGCGGCGGGGCAAGCGTCGTTGTTTGGTTCGGCTCCACCGCTGCTCCTAACAATGTTGCGCCACCGCGAAGCGCACGCCGATTATGACGTAGGGCAAACATTCCCGTGCAGCTTCGGGCCTGTGCAAACGCACCAACGCGCGCGAAGTTCCGGCGCGATAATTCACGAAAAAAGTTGTGTCATCTTGTGGCAAACACCGCTTCTGGCGCCGAACGGCGCCATGCTCTCGCGTTTGCGAAACACATGCTCAGAACGAGTTCAGCGCGTGAGCGTTAGCTTCCCACATGACGAGACGAACGAGGTCTCGCACCTGAAGGAAGGAGCACTATCATGAACAAGCATATCAAGACATTCGCGCTGGCGAGTTTGATGGCGGTCGGTTCGCTTGGCGTCACGAGCACGGCGAGCGCTCAACAATATCGCGATCGCGACCGCAACGAGCGCCACGACAACGATCGTGGTCGCGATGATCGGGGCCGTGACAACAACCATCGCAGCGATCGTTGGAATCAACGCCAGCACAACGGCTATTACTCGAACGGCCGCTTCTATTACGGCCAGCCGTCGGCAGCGATCCAAGCGCGCCGTGATTATCGCCCGGCGTGGCAACAGTGGCGCCGCGGTGATCGGCTCCCCAGCTACGCGCGCACGCAATATCGCGAAGTCGATTGGCGTCGTGAACACTATCGCGAGCCGCCGCGTGGCTACCACTACGTTCGCGATGATCGTGGCGAGGTTCTGCTCGTTGCAGTCGCGACTGGCGTGATCCTCTCCATCCTGCTCAACAACTAAGGTTGGGAAAGTACGATGATTTGCCGCCCTGGGGCCTCGCTCTGGGGCGGCTTTTTATTGGCCGCGGTTCATCCATGCGAAGAGTGGCTTCAGCGGGAAGATCCAGATTATGCCGGCGATGGCGTAGAAGATGAGCTGTGCCCAAGTCGGGATAAGCGGCGCGAGCGCCACCCCAAGTGAGGCCGCCAGGATCGCGTAAACGGCGATGTAGGCCAGCAATACAAAGCAGCCGAGCGCCTTGCGGGTACGCATTTCCATGGATGATTGCCTTACCGCGCGGCGGCGCGCCGCGTTTCCGTCACGCTCGGTCAGTTCTATGGGAGGCGCGAAGGGACGAACGCAAGCATGTCAGCAGAGGACATTTGGCCGCCGCGGCAGCGATTGGTGGGCGTATGGCTCCTAGTCGTCTGCGTCTTTGTGTTTGCGATGGTGATGGTCGGGGGCGCGACGCGTCTTACCGATAGCGGCCTTTCCATCACTGAATGGGATTTCATGAAGCACTTCGTGCCGCCAATGAACGAGGCGGCGTGGCAGCGCGAGTTTTCGCTCTACCAGCAGACGATGGAGTACCAGGCTCAGAACAACGGCATGAGCCTCGATGAATTCCGGCGCATTTATTATTGGGAATGGGGACATCGCTTCTTAGGCCAGACGCTTGGTCTGGTGTTTCTCATTCCGGCGTTGATCTTCTTTTTCACGGGTCGTCTACGTGGACGTTTCCGCGTCACGGCAACGCTTTTCGTGCTTGGCGGTCTGCAAGGCGCGATCGGTTGGTGGATGGTGACGAGCGGATTGTTCGATCGTCTTGATGTGAGCCCGCTGCGTCTCGCAATCCACTTGGCGATGGCGTTTTTCATTCTGGCGCTTGCGCTTTGGACAGCACTCGGCGCGTTTGGCTGGCCTTCCGAAAAGTCACGCGCAGGTGTCTGGCGCTGGCTGCCATTCGCGCTGATGGCGCTGATCTTCGTGCAGGTGATGTTGGGCGCGCTGCTTGCGGGCAGCGATGGTGGCCCCGCTTACACGGATTGGCCCACGATCGGCGGGGAGTGGATCCCGGCGAGCGCGTTTACGCACGAGCATCTGTGGTCGAATTTTACTGAAGAGCACGCGACACAGCATTTGTTGCACCGGACAAGCGGCTATGTGGTGGGACTGTTTGCATTGACGCTCGCCGCGGTCGGGTTGATCCGCGGGCAGGGGGAGGCGCGCTGGGCGCTAGGGCTCGTGGGCCTGGCGGCGCTGCTGCAGGTCGGCCTGGGCATCATGACGGTCGTGGCGGCCTCGCCACTGCCTCTGAGCCTGCTGCATCAAGCCGGCGCGGCGGTCCTGTGGATGACAACGCTGGTTGCGGCGCGGGCGGCATGGCGGTAACGGCGCAATCGTATCATAATACCGCTAGGTGAAGTAATTGAATATAATAAGAAAAACATCGCCTCTTGACGCAATTTCTGCGCTGCAATAAACGCGCGCCTTCGTTTTTGTCAGGACTTCTTCCAATGCGCACTCTTTCGACGCGCTCGGCCAAGGCCTCGGAAATCACCAACGGCTGGATCGTTGTGGATGCCGAAGGTGTCGTGGTCGGCCGCCTCGCTTCGTTCATCGCGCTTCGCCTTCGTGGCAAGCATCGCGCTGATTTCACGCCGCACGTTGATACGGGCGACCACGTCGTCGTCATCAATGCCGAGAAGGTCGCGCTGACCGGCAAGAAGATGACGGACAAAATCTACTACCGCCATACCGGTCACCCGGGGGGCATCAAGGAGCGCGTCGCGGGTAAGGTTCTCGGCGGCAAGCATCCTGAGCGGGTCTTGGAAAAGGCTGTCGAGCGGATGATGCCGAAGGAAAGCCCGTTGGCGCGTAAGCAGCTGGCGAAGCTCCGCGTGTACGGTGGCACTGAGCACCCGCACGCTGCGCAGAACCCAGTGACGATCGATTTCAAATCTAAGAACCGCAAGAACTCGAGGGTCGGCTGATCATGAGTGACGTTGGACAAGGCCTCGAGTCTCTCGGCGAAATCACCGGACGCCCGCCGGGCACCGGCACCGAACACATCGCCATCGCGCGCGAAAAGAAGGTCGACAAGTTCGGCCGTGCTTATGCAACCGGCAAGCGCAAGAACGCGGTCGCCCGCGTTTGGGTGAAGCCGGGCAAAGGCAACATCACCATCAACGGCAAGACCAGCGACGCATACTTCGCACGCCCGGTTCTGCGCATGATGATCAACCAGCCGTTCAAGATCACCGAGCGTGAAGG
>JAPLOL010000091.1 GCA_026400735.1 Alphaproteobacteria bacterium
AACGTATCTCTGGAAAACTGTGATTGCTGCACTGCAACGTGCAGAAATTACAAGACTTTGGCGCCCGACTTGCTCAATGGACGCCGATTGGGAGCGTAGTTATAAGGCGCGCGCCTCGCTATTGGCTCTGGAGTTCCGGTATGGCGACCTCGACCAAAGACTATCGCCCCAGCGACGACGAGCCGTTCATGAATGAGCGGCAACGGGAGTTTTTCCGGAAGAAGCTCCTGGCGTGGAAGGACGAGATTCTCGAGGAATCGCGCGGAACGATCGCGACGCTCCAGCAGGACACCGTCAACGAGGCTGACCTCGCGGATCGCGCGACAAGCGAAACTGACCGGGCGTTGGAACTGCGAACCCGCGATCGCCAGCGCAAACTGATCGCCAAGATCGATGAGGCGCTGCGCCGGATCGACGACGGCAGCTACGGTTATTGTGAGGAAACCGGGGAGCCGATCGCGCTTTCGCGCCTGGAAGCCCGCCCAATCGCCACGCTTTCCCTAGAGGCACAGGAGCGCCACGAGCGCCGCGAACGCGTGCACCGGGACGACTGAACTGAGCGACCAGTAGCAGCTCGACGGTATTGCGAGTGCGAATTGCTCTGATAAGAGTAGCGCCGGTTTCGTTTCCACAGCGGGGAAGATTCATGCGCGCGATCATTTTGACGTCTGTTTTTGCTTTGGCTTTGGTCGGTGAGGCGTTCGCCCAAACCGCGCCGA
Source organism: Alphaproteobacteria bacterium (assembly GCA_026400735.1). GTDB lineage: Bacteria > Pseudomonadota > Alphaproteobacteria > Caulobacterales > Aquidulcibacteraceae > Vitreimonas. Next base: position 720 of record JAPLOL010000091.1, read on the forward strand.
ATGCACCGCCGGTTCCTCTCCAACAAGGGACGGCCGTCGTCCAGCAAGACGGCTCGGTCGTGAGCGGCGAGACGAACAACGCTGAAGGCCGTCCTGATCCGGACACGGAAGTGATCTGCCGAGTGATCCAGGAAACCGGTTCGCGTCTTGCGCGCCGCCGCCAGCGCGTCTGCGGCACGCGTACCATGTGGGAGCAGCTCGCTGAACAATCAGCCGACGCCGCGCGGTCAAATGGCGCGAACACGGCGCCTCCAGGCAGCTAAGAGCAGCCCTGCGTGCTGCTTCACGACGCAGCGCTTTCGTACCTTCACTTTACCTTCGCGTTCATTCTTGTGGGCGCTTTGGCGGCTGAAGCTTTCGTACTGAGACTTCCGGTGGACGGCCGCGTGGCGCGGCTGCTCCTCCGGATAGATCTGTTCTACGGCATCAGCGCTGTCGGCGTGATCGCCGCTGGCGTGGCCCGCGTCTTCTGGGGCGTCAAAGGCGCGGACTTCTACGGCGCGCAGCCCTTCTTCTGGGCAAAGATGGCGACCTTCGCGATCATCGGCGTCATCTCAATTGCACCGACGCGCAAGTTCATCGCTTGGGTGAAGCAGTTCGGGAAGGACGCGACCTTCGCAGTTACCGAGGCCGACGCGAAGAGCGTGCGGCGGTTGGTGATGATCGAACTTCATTTGCTGGCGCTTGTGCCGCTGTTCGCCGCCTTGATGGCGCGCGGTATCGGGGGCTAATCGCTCCACATTCGCGGCAGCTGCGCTAAGGTCTCCCAAAAGATAAGCGGGAGACGAAAATGGCGGCGTCACTAAAGCCGGAAGAGTTCGACCAGATGCTGACGCTGGGCGACGTTCCGCGCCACCATGCGCGCTGTCGCCCGAACCATGTTGCGTTGAGCTTTGAGGGGCGGGAAACGACGTTTGCGGCGCTAGACGCGCAGTCAAATCAAGTGGCGGCCGCGCTGGTCGCGGCGGGCGTCGAGCCTGGCGATTGCATCGCGTATTTCGGCAAGAACAGCGATCATTATTTCGAACTGCTGTTTGGTGTGGTGAAGGTCGGCGCGCTTATCGCGCCCATCGGTTGGCGGCTCTCGGCGGACGAGGCGGCCTACATCATCGATGATGGACAGGCGCACCTGTTGTTCGTCGGACCGGAGTGCATGGGGGTTGCCGAAGAAGCCGTGGCGAAGACAGGTGCGCGGCCGGCGATCATCGCGATGGAGAGCGGGGCGCACGGGCATCCAGTCTATGAAGCGTGGCGCAATGCTCATCCGGCGGATGATCTGGAAATCGACGTGCCACCGGATGCGACGTCGCTGCTACTCTATACGTCCGGCACGACCGGCCGGCCAAAGGGCGTGATGCTGGCGAGCAGCAATATTTTGCGCTCACGTCGCGCGCTCGCCGAAGCGAAGATGGGTTGGAACGAGTGGCAAGAAGGCGAGGTCAGCTATTGCGCGATGCCGATCGCGCATATTGGCGGCACTGGTTGGTGTTTGGTGGGTTTGGTGAACGGCGTGAAGAACGTCGTCGCGCGCGACTTTAACCCGATGGAAGCGCTGGAAGTCATTCCGCGTGAGCGCATCGCCAAAATGTTCATGGTGCCGGCGGCGCTGCAATTCGTCATTCGCACACCGCGGGCGCGCGAGATCGATTATTCGAGCCTAACCCACATTTTGTACGGCGCGTCGCCGATGCCGGTGGATCTGTTGCGCGAGTGCATGGAGGTTTTTGGGTGCGGGTTCGTGCAGCAATACGGCATGACGGAAACGACCGGCACAGTGACGTATCTGCCGCCGCAGGATCACGATCCGAAGGGCAATGACCGGATGCGCTCAGCAGGTTTGCCGATGCCGAGTGTTGAGATGGCGATCTTTGATGCGGAGGGTAAACGCCTCGGCCCAAACGAAGTTGGCGAGATCGCGACCCGCTCGGCCGCGAACATGAAAGGGTATTGGCGCAAGGCTGATGCAACGGCGGCGACCATCTCTGGCGACGGATGGCTGCGTACAGGCGATGCGGGTTACATCGATGAAGACGGCTACATTTTCATCCAAGATCGCATCAAGGACATGATCATCACTGGTGGTGAGAACGTGTATCCGGCCGAGGTGGAGAATGCGGTGCATGGCCATCCGCATGTCGCCGAAGTCGCGGTGATCGGCGTGCCGGATGAGACCTGGGGCGAGAGCGTTAAGGCGATCGTGGTGCCGAAGCCTGGTGTCATGCCGGACGCAGCCGACATCATCGCGTTTGCGCGCTCGCGCATCGCGCATTTTAAGGCGCCGAGAAGCGTGGACTTTCTTTCGACGCCACTGCCGCGCAGCACGAGCGGCAAGATCCTGCGTCGTGAACTGCGTGAGCCGTATTGGGCGGGCAAGGATCGGCGCGTGAATTGAGTCGTAGGCGCGTCGCAGTCGCAAATCTTACATGATCATCGCGTGTCGCAACGGCGGCGCGCGCATCAACCTTAACTTTGGTGTTATGCGTGTGGTGGGGGAAATCGCTTCGCGCGCACGCCCGTAACGCATATTACTTCTGGCATATTATAACGATGTTATAATCATCGGGCGTAACATCCGATGGCTGCGCTAGGAGCGGATGTGCGGACCTCACCGAAGAACATCGAGCTGTATGCGTGCCCGCAGTGTCGGAGCGCATTCACGTATCGTGCCGACGCTGACGCAGGCGATGCGCTTCGTGGCTCGCTGGTTTGCGAGACCGGGCATGCGTACCGCGTCGATGGCATTCCGCGGTTTGTTGTGGACGAGGGCTACACCAGCAATTTCGGTAAACAGTGGGCTGAGTTTCGCAAGACGCAGGTCGATAGCGCGACGGGAAACACGGAATCCCGCGATCGCTTCTTTCACGGCACCGGTTGGCCAACCAACATGGAAGGTCAGACGATCCTTGAGGCCGGTTGTGGCTCGGGACGGTTTACCGAGATCATGCTCGGCACTGGCGCGCGGGTGATTTCGTTCGATTACAGCGTTGCCGCAGATGTGACGCATGACTCCTTCGCCAAGAATGGCGCGACCGTTTCGCAAGCCAGCATCTATGAGATGCCGTTCCAGCCGGAATCGTTTGATCGCGTGTTCTGCTACGGCGTCATTCAGCACACGCCGGACGTGAAGAAGTCGTTCTTCAATCTGGTCAGCATGGTGAAGCCGGGCGGCGAGATCGCTGTCGATGTGTACGACGCGTGGAAATGGATCTTCCATTCGCGCTACCGTGTGCGCTGGTTCACCAAGCACATGAACCAAGAAAAGCTCTTGGCTTGGTGCCGCAAGATCGTGCCGGCCTATATGAAGGTGATGCCGCCGATGCATCCCTACAACCAGATATTCTTCCCGGTGAAAGATTATCGGGGCGCGCGCGCTGGGTTCACCAAGGAGCAGCTGGTCGAGTACAGCATCCTCGATACGTTCGACATGCTGGCGCCGATGTATGATCAGCCGAAGAGCCGCGGCACGATGATGCGCTGGTGCAAAGAGGCGGGTCTGACCAACATTCACATTCAAGTCGGCGGCAATGGTCTTGAGATCCGCGCGCGCAAGCCGGGCGCGGCTGCGGCGGCAAATTGTGATTCACCGCCGCCAGCTCTGAAAGCGATCGCTTAGTTTACCAAGGCGTGATGGCGTCGCCGATGCGTTGACCCCAGTTGGGGCGTTGAACGGCGCTGATCTGACCGCGGCCGCCGTACGAGATGCGCGCTTCGGCGATCTGCGTTTGGTTGATGCGGTTGTTGGCAGTCACGTCTTCGGGGCGGATGATGCCGCTGACGGTGAGTTCGCGCAGTTCGCCGTTGATGCGCACTTCTTGGCGCCCAGCGAGAACGAGGTTTCCGTTCGGTAAGCGATCAACAATTACGGCAGCGACGGTGAGTTCGATCTTTTCCTGGCGGTTGATTGCGCCGGTGCCGTTGTGACTACTGTCGGATTCCGCACCGATCATGTTTGCGGGATCGAAGGCGCCATTGAAGACTTGGCCGGCCGTTGTCTCCAAGCCGAAGAAATTGCTGACGCCGGCCGACGTTGACGATGTGCGCGCGCGGTTCGAAGTGTTGCTGAGCTGGGCGCTGTCGTCGATCTCGATCTGAACGGTGATGATGTCGCCGATGCGCGAGGCGCGTTGATCGTTGAAGAAGCTACGCGAACCAGTGCGCCAGAGCGAGTTCGGCTGAGCAGGTTCGTACACCGCGGGCTCGGGCTGCGGCATTGATTGTTGCTGGCCGCCAGTGAGTTGCGCGGGCGTGGTCACGGGCGAGAGCTGCGGACCCGCCATTGAGCGGCGCGCCGCGTTGTACGCGACGCCAGGCGCGGCCATTGCGTCCTGGGAGAGCTCCTGTGTGTTGATGCTGGCGCATGAGGTGGCGCCGGCTGCAAGAGCGAGGAGGGCGAGAGTGCGCATAGCGGTTTCCTTGCTCATGGATTTGCGCGGGCTGCGCCCGGACCGGTGACGATGGCATCGATCGTGCGATTGGATGAGGTATTCACGAGGCGAATGCCTTGGCCGACAGCGCCATCTTCGAGGGCGCGTGCGCGCATGTTCAGCGACATACCGGGCATTTCGTAAACGAGGTTGACGAAGTCGCCGCGCCGCACGGCAGCGTCAGCGATGGTGCGGCCCCCGCTCGTTGCCGGCAGTGTGGCGCGCGCGCCGCCTGGGCGGATCATCTGCACGGCGAGAACGCCAGGCGGCGGTGTGAAATCGAGACCCGCTGCGGATGCAGCCGCCGACAACACCGACATTTGCAGCGAGCCCACTTGGCCCGGTTGCGGCGCTGGTGCGAGCGCGCGGCCGGCGATGTCAGATGACACGCCGCTGAACACATCGCCCATGGTGACGGCGGGGCCGCTGGCTTCGATGCGTGGACGCAAGCTGACGGTTTGCGCGTGCGCGAGACCGGCGGAGACGAGGAAGTAGAGGCAGATGGCGACGCAGAGACGAAGCATGATCTATCCTCCTCAGCGTAGCTGTGTGGTCGATTGGAGCATTTCGTCGGCGGCGGTGATCACGCGCGCGTTCATTTCGTACGCGCGCTGCGCGACGATGAGCGACGAGATTTCTTCGACCGCGTTGACGTTCGAGTTTTCGAGATAGCCTTGCATCAGCGTGCCGAGGCCAGGTGAACCAGGTGTCGCGGTTGTCGCTGTGCCAGAGGCGGGCGTTTCCAAGAACAGATTGTCGCCGATGCCTTCAAGGCCCGCTGGGTTGATGAAGCTGGCGATCTCGAGTTGACCGATCTGTTGAGGCGCTGTTTGGCCTGCGATCGTCACCTCGACGATGCCGTCGCGGCTGATTTGAATTGCCGTCGCTTCGGCGGGCACCGTGATTGCGGGCTCGACTGGATAGCCGTCAGCGGTGACCATCTGGCCGTCGGCGTTTACGGCGAGGTTGCCTGCACGTGTGTAGCCGGTTTGGCCAGACGGCATCGTGATCTGGAAATAGCCGCGGCCGTTGATAGCGAGGTCGTATGGGTTGCCGGTGGCGGAGATGCCGCCTTGTTCAGTGATGCGTCCCACCGCATCGGCGCGCACACCGACACCGAGCTGAATACAAAGAGGCAACACGCCGCCGGAAGCGGAGGAGGTTGCCCCCGGACGCTCCATGTTTTGATAGAGCATATCTTGGAATTCGGCGCGCTGACGCTTGTACGCCGTCGTGTTCATGTTCGCGATGTTGTGCGAGATGACGTCGACGTTCAGCTGTTGCGCCTGCATGCCGCTGGCGGCGATCGATAGTGCGCGCATGTGGGACTATTTCCTATCTACCGAGTTGTTGGATCGCGCGCTGACGCAGTTCATCCGCACCCGAAACCATTTTGGCTGCGGATTGATACGCGCGCGAAATTTCCATGAGCCTTGTGAGCTCGACCACCGGGCGAACGTTCGAGCCTTCGATTGCGCCTTGCAGCACAACCCCTTCGAACTCACCCGGTGCTTGACCTGACGCGTCCCAAAGGTTGTCCCCGACCTTTGAGAGCGCGCCTGGTGCGGCGAAAGACGCCACACCGATGCGACCGGCTTCCACACCGGCCACGCGTATTGCGCCGTCGCGACCGATCGTCGGGCTTTCGCCCTGCGGATCGAGCACAATCGGCGCCCCCCCGGAGGAAAGGACTGCGTGACCATCGCTGGTCATCAGTCGGCCATCCCCCGATATCGTAAACGCGCCATCGCGCGTGTAGCTTGTGGCCCCGCCGGGGCCTTGAACCATAAAGAAGCCGTCGCCTTCGAGCGCGACGTCGAGCGGATTGCCCGTCATCTCGATCGGGCCTTGCTCCATGTAGTGGACGATGCCGATGTCGCGGACGAAGCGGATGTCGCGCGGATCTTCGTCCGCGTGGG
>JAPLOL010000043.1 GCA_026400735.1 Alphaproteobacteria bacterium
TGAGGCGCACGGCCAACGCGTCCACCTGACGGGCAAAGAATACCAAATGCTGGAGCTGCTCTCGCTCCGCAAAGGCACGACGCTGACGAAAGAGATGTTCTTGAACCATCTCTACGGCGGCATGGACGAGCCGGAACTCAAGATCATCGACGTGTTCATCTGCAAGCTGCGCAAGAAGCTGGCGGCTGCTACGGGCGGCGAACATTACATCGAGACGGTCTGGGGTCGCGGCTACGTGCTGCGCGATCCGCAAGAAGCCGGCGCGACTGTGACCGTCACCAGCGGTGTGGCGGCCGCCTAATTCTCCGAATTTATGCTACGCACTCGTGTGGCAGTCTGAACTAACGTAGCCTCGGGATCGAAAGATCCCGAGGTTTTCGTTTACCATGATCCATCGTCGCGGTGTTTTGCGGGCGAGTGCTGCAGCGTTGGCAGGCATGGCGCTGCCTGCGGCGGCGAATGAAGGCGCGGCGGCTGATTTGCGCCGGCTGGTGGATCGCTTGGCGGATCGCTCGAGGGTGACGCGTCCGTTCTTGTTGCGACGGTTCGATGCATCGCGACTGAGCGCGCGTGAACGCGTTTTGTATGAGACGCTGTTGCCAGGTGCGGATGCGGACGCAGCGCTTGCGCAGCGCGCGTGGGGCAAGACTAGCGCGCCCTACCCTGTCACGCATCGCAACGGCAATTGGCGGCGCGCAGCCGAGCTGCGTGAGGACGATCGCATTCGCAATTCGGTGCGCACGGTCAATCAGGATACGAATCTGATCGAAGCGAGTGCGCGGCGCGGTGTTGTTGCGCCTGGGTTCGTGATCGATGCGACGCTGCCTGAGCTTCGGAGCGCGGCGCAGCGCGTGCAGGCAGCGAATGTTGAAGACGGTGAGACGCTGGTTGCGGCTCTGACGCGGCAGGCTGAGGCGCTGGAGGCGCAGCGTGCGACGGCGCCGGATGAGCCTGGGGTTTGGCGTTTGCCGGATGGCGAGGCGTTTTACGCGCAGGCGCTGCAATTACAGCTCGGTGCGGAGATTGATGCACGCGAGGCGCATCAGCGCGCGCTAGAGCGGTGCCACGATCTGCAACGCGCGGCGGATCGGTTGCTGCGCGCGCAGGGTTTGACGCAAGGCAGCGTGGCGCAGCGTTTGAAGGCGTTCGCGGCGCTGGATCGGTTTCGTGTGCGCGATCGCGACACAGTCGTCGCGGGGATGAATGCGCAGCTTGAGAAAGTGCGCGCCCTGCTCCCTGGCGTCATCGACGCAACGGCGACGGGCGGGATTCAGCAGCTTGACCCCGCCCGCAGCAACAACGGCACGCGCGGGACGCGGGTTGGTGCGAACTATCTGGTGGATATGCAGGCGCGGCGGCCAACTTGGTCGTTCGCAAGCGTGGCGCATCATGAGCACACGCCCGGGCACATTCTGCAGAACCGTTTCAACAGTGGCGTGCCGGAGTTGCAGCAGCGCTACAGCAGTGGCTACAGCGAAGGCTGGGCGATCTATGCCGAAACGTTGGCCGACGAGATCGGCGCGTTCGAGGGCGATGATGCAGCGCGGATTGGCTATCTGCAGTGGATGATGTTCCGAGCCGCGCGCGTGGTAGGCGATACCGGCATGCATGTGATGCGCTGGAGCCGTGAGCGCACGATCGAGCAGATGTATGAGCTGCAGGGCGAGAGCATTTCGTTTGTGACGATCGAGGATGACGTCACGCGCTTTGCGGCGCAGCCGGGCGCGTCAGCGGCGCAAGGTTTGGCAGCGATGCATTTGTTGGAGTTGCGCGAACGGACGCGGCGCGCGGCTGGCGCGCGGTTTACGCTGACGGCGTTTCACGATGCGGCATTGCGCGCGGGTCCGCTGTCCCCGCCGGGACTTGAGCAGGCGATGCGTGCGCAGTTCGAGTTATGATGCTTCGTGCGTGACGCGGCCGTCGGACACGGTGAGCTTTGCGGTCGCGGTTGGGATTGCGCTTGGCTCAGCAGTCATCAGGTCGACGGAGAACGCGGTAACGTTGGCGCGTTTGCCGACTTCGATCGTGCCGCGCTCGTTTTCGGTGAAGCTCGCGAAGGCAGGCGCTGTCGTGAACATGCGCAGCGCTTCGGTGCGGGTGACGGCTTGTTCGAGATGCCAATCGGGGCCGGCGAAGCCGCTTAAGTCGTGGCGATAGGTGGCGGCGTAGAACTCGACCAACGGATCGCCCTTCTCGACTGGCGCGTCGGTGCCGCCGGCGATGGTCGCGCCTGAGTCTAGTAGCGCACGCCAGGCGTAGGCGCCGGCGAGACGATTGGGACCGAGACGCCCGGGCGCGAAGAAAAGATCGCTGATGGCGTGCGAAGGCTGCATCGAGGCGATGACGCCTTGCGAAGCGAAGCGCGGGATGTCTTCGGTGGCGAGGATCTGTGCGTGTTCGATGCGATAACGCGCGTTGCGCAGCGCTTCGGGATTATCGGCGTAGGCGTCGCGATAGGCGTCGAGCACGAGGCGGTTGCCGCGATCGCCGATCGCGTGAGTGGTGACTTGGACGTTCTTGGCTTTCGCACGCTGGATCATGGCGGCGATTTGTTGAGGCGGCGTGACGAGCAAGCCGGATGAGCTGCGTGCGTCGCTGTAGGGCGCGAGCAAAGCGGCACCGCGCGAGCCGAGCGCGCCATCCATGTACATTTTGATGCCGCGGACTTTGACCGCGCCCTCACCGTACGGGCCGGTTTCGAGGATGCCTTCGGAATCGTCGGGCGTGAGATAGAGGTCAGCACTGATCGGCAGCTCGCCGTTGGCGGCGAATTCTTGGAAGAGCTGCGCTTCGGCGAGCGAGGTGCTCATGTTATGGACACCAGTCCAGCCGCGCGAGGCATAGATGCGCGCGCCTTGCAGCAGCGCTTCGCGCATCATCGCCGCGCTGGGCGCCGGGAAGCGGCTCTGCGCGAGACCGGCGGCGTTGTCGATCAGCATGCCCGTTGCCGCGCCGGATACGTCGCGCTCAATGCTGCCGCCCGGTGGGTTTGCAGTGTCGTTGTCGATCTCGGCAAGCTGGAGAGCTGCTGTGTTCGCGACAACAGCATGGCCGTCGACACGCTCAAGGATGACGGGACGGTCAGAGACGATCGCGTCAAGGTCAGCGCGATTGGGGAAGCGGCGCTCAGGCCAATGGGTTTCGATCCAGCCGCGTCCGTAAATCGGACCTTGGTGCGTTGCTGCGTATGCACGCAAGCGATCCTGCAAATCCGTCACCGACGTTGTGCCGACCAAGTCCAGCATCAGCGTCGCTGCGCCGACGCCAGTGAGGTGAACGTGCGCGTCGGTGAAGCCTGGAAGGGCCGTCGCGCCGCCAAGATCAATCTCGCGTACGCCGCGAGCATTGGCGCGCGCATCGGCAAGCGAGCCGACGACAGCGAAGACGCCGTTGCTGATGCGCAGCGCCTCGACAGGCGCTTCGCTGAGACCCGTGTAAATCGGGCCGCCATGGATGATGAGGTCAGGCGTGCCGCGCGGCGCGCAACCCACGAGCAAAGCTCCAAGTGAGGCTTGCGCGAAATGACGACGGCTCAGATTTGGCATGAAAGGTCCCCTGCTCGTGCCGATATAGCCAACAGACTATTCGACGCCCAGAGCGGAAACACTATTCGCGTTGAACGACGTCCGGATGCATCGGGGCCAATACCGCGAGAAAGCGGTTTTGCATGCGGAAAGGCACCCCCTCTTCATCCATTGCCGTACGGAGGTGGCGAACCAGAACGTTGAAGTCGCGTGTTTGGGCGCCCATGCCGGCGTGCGAGGTGCGCATGTCACGGCCGGTATAGGTACAGCCACCGCCGAGCAAGTAGCAGAAGTGCTCGTTTAGTGTCCGCCGCAGCCGCACCATGTCGAACGGGCGAAAGATCGGGCCGAGCTGCGGGTCGGCGAGCGCCAGATCGATCGTGCGATTGGCGATGCGTTCGACGCCTTCACGACCGTGAAACGCCGCGAGCACGGCTGGGTCGCTGATCGGTTGAGCACCCGCGTTGGCGTTTGACTGTTCGTACGGCGCGACCGGTTGCTCCTCCTGCGCCCAGGCACTGGCGCTCAGGCTAGCCACGAACAGCGTGCAAATGAGAAGCGTCTTACGCACCAACATCTCAGAATCCGATCTGCAGAGACAGGTAAGCGCCGTTCTGATCGTCAAACGTGGCGATCGATCCCAGATCAACGTAGCCTGCGACCAAAGTTAGATTGTCAGTAACCGCGTAAGCGGCGAAGACGTCGAACCCGTCCTCTTCTTCCGCGAAGCCCAAATTGTCCGGCCGGCTGCGATACTCGACGCCCACCAATAGATCGTCGGCCAGCATGTATGCACCCGACACTTCGAACTGCATTGTGCGCCCGCCTTCGCGGTCGCCACCGAAGCCCAGCAATCCAAACTGGTTCGCGTCCGTTGCGCGGACGGTCGCATTCAGGACCAACGATTCTTCGAGCAGAATCTTGGTTGCCGACACATAGATGTCGAGGCCGCTATCGTCCTCACCACCCAACGCGCTAATCAGCGCGTCGTGTTCGGCCTGCTTGTACTGAACGCCGACGGCGAATTGGGGAAGCCAACTGTTTTGATCGTACACGGCGTCGCCGAACAGACGAAGCTTGGCGCCCCAGATGTCTTGCTCAAACGTAAATCCATTTCCGATGCCAAGCGCGCCGCCAGTCGATCCGGTGTCGAAGGACTGGTGCGCGTAGGAAAACTCAACTCGATCGAAGAGGCCAATGGCGGCGCCATAGGCGGAGAAATCATAATCCGATAGCGGCACTGCCGTGTAGAACACTGAACCGCCGACGCCGTCTTCGGTCTCGTTCCCCGCGATAAGCGCCCACGTCGAGAGCCCCGCGCCCGTGCCGCCTTCAATGCTGGTGACGCCACGCGTTAGCGGAAGTTTGCCGCCCCACACCATCGAGCGTGCATCGGCGTTGCCAGCCATTCCGAGCGCCAGCACGCCTATTGGTGCAGCTAGGAGTGCGTTCTTCATAAAGCGGAAACTGCGTTTTCTCGCTTAACGAAGCGTTTATTACAGCTCGAAGTTTTCGAACTTCATCCGAACTTTACAGCGATTGGCGTATGGGCCGTCTCATGCGCGCCCTTCTGTTCCTGGTCGCCGCCGCCTTGAGCGTCGGCAACGCCTTCGCGGCGGACCTGACCGTGCGCGTCGTGGATGGCGCCGGCACGCCGGTAGAAAACGCCGTGGCGACGTTCACGCCTACGAATTGGAGCTGTTTGGGCGCGATGAATCACGCTCACACACTTTTACGCGGGCGGGCATCGCGGCGGTCGGCTGCAACATTCACGACCAGATGCAAGCCTACATCGTGATCGTCGATACGCCATTTGTTGGACGGACGACGAATACCGGAACTGTTGTGATCTCCGGCGCCAGCGGCGCGGGGACGCTGCGTGTTTGGCATCCAAATCTGCGCGCGCGCGGCGGCGCTGTGAGCCGTCAGGTGACACTCGCCGCAACGGGCGCTGCGCAAGAGAGCTTCACCGTGCAATTGCGCGCCAACGGCCACGCGCACTGAGCCATGTTCAAGCGCCTTAGCACCAAACTGACCGTTCTCTACGCTGGCCTATTCGGCATCGCGTTGTTTGCGGTTGCGCTGATCGTCTACCTAGCGGTCTCGGACAATGCGGCCCGGATGGTGCGTAGCGAACTGCAGGCCAACGGCGCTGTGTTCGATCGCGTCTGGGCGCTGCGCGAACAACAACTCAGCGACAGCGCCGACATTCTCTCGCGCGACTTTGGTTTCCGCGACGCGGTCGCTACGATGGACGCGCCGACCGTCGACTCCGCGCTCGACAATCTGCGCAAGCGTTTACAAATCGACCGCGCCTTCATGATGAGCGTGGATGGCCGTTTGATCGGTCTCGATGGCGCTGGCGAAGCTGAAAGCGATTTGCTTTGGGACGCGCTTGACGCGGACGAGCGCGCCGCCGGCGTGCTGATGCTTGACGGGCGACCATTTCAAGCGGTCGCCGCCCCCATACGCGCACCGAACTTGATCGGCTGGGTAGTGTTTGCGGCGGAGCTCAGCCCCGCCCACTTGCGCTCGCTGGAAGAGCTTGCACCGATCCCGCTGAAGGCCAGCGTATTCACACGCATGTCCGACGAAGCGTGGAGAACGAGCGATACCGCGCTGGCCGCTGCCGACGCGCGTTCGATTGCGCGCCTACTGGATAGCGATCACGCCAATGAAGGTGCGCCGCAGCGTGTTCATGTTGAAGATGGTCCCGCGATTGCGCTCGTCAAACCGCTGCACACCTTCGGTGGCCAAGGCAATGCAACGTTGCTCCTGCGCTATCCGCTCGCGCTCGCTCTAGCCGAATTCCAGCCCCTTCTCGCTTCGATCATCATCATTGGCTTTCTCAGCATTGCGCTGATCATTGCCGGCAGTTGGGCTTTGGCGCGCGGTCTAACGAGGCCGATTGCTGCACTCGACGCAGCAGTGCGCGCTCTGCAACGTGGCGACCGGACCGAGGTCAGCGTCGAGACGAGCGATGAAATCGGCCGTCTTGCGGCGTCCTTCAATGTCATGTCGGACGAGATCGCTACGCGTGAGCAACGCATCACCCACATGGCGTTGCATGATTCCGATACCGGCTTGGCGAACCGGCGCGCCTTGGATGCAGCAATCCTTGAAACGCGCGACGGCTTCGCACTCGCCCTCACCATCGTTCGCTTCCGGCAGATTCGTGAGGCCATTGGCTTCACGCTTGCGGTGCAGCTTGTGCGAGCCTTGGGCGAGAAGGCTCAAGCAGCGCATCCGACACTTACGCTGGGCCGCCTGGCCGCAGACACATTGGCCATCGTATTGGCGACGACCGACGAGGCCGAAGCGCTGGCGTTGGCGTCAGACATTCGCGCGACGCTTTCTGGGCCGATTGCCGTTGGCGGCGTGCAGGTAGACATCGTCTTGAACGCGGGCATCGCGCACCTGCAACACGTGGGTGACCATGTTGCTCTCGACTACGCGCTCATTGCCGCCGAACAAGCACGCACGTCGCAGCGCGATGTCGCTCTTTTCGATCCCATCGCCTACGGCGACCCGGCGCGCAATCTCTCGCTGATGAGTGAGATGATCGATGGCATCAATCAAGGGCAGCTGACGCTGCACTATCAACCGAAGTTCGACCTTCGGACCAACGAGATCACCGGCGCCGAGGCGCTTGTGCGTTGGAACCATCCAACACGTGGCCGCATCGCACCAGACGTCTTCGTCGTGATGGCGGAAGAAACCGGCCATATCGCTCAGCTTACTGAGTGGACGCTCATTCAAGCGATCAGCGATCAGCAGAAGCTACGCGCGGCGGGCGCCGACATGCTGGTCTCGGTCAATCTCTCCGGCCGCCTGATCGGCGATGCTGCGTTCACGGACCTTGCGATAAATCTCATCGAAGATACAGCGGCCGACCTCTGTCTCGAAATAACTGAAACCGCCGCGATGAACGAACCGGAAGCGGCATTGGTGAACATCGATCGCTATGTCGCGGCGGGCGTGCGGATCTCGATCGACGACTACGGCGCGGGCCTCTCCTCGCTTTCGTATTTGAAGCGCATTCACGCGCACGAGCTCAAGCTCGATAAGTCCTTCATTCAAGCGCTCGGCGAACAATCGCGCGAAGCTTTGCTGGTGAAATCGACCGTCGATCTCGCCCACAGTTTGGGCATGAAGATTACGGCCGAGGGAGTCGAGACAGCGCCGGTGCTCGCCCTTCTCGCCGCCATGGGTTGCGATATCGCTCAAGGCTACCTTATCGGGCGCCCGATGCCGCTGAACGAACTGATCGCGACATTGCCGGTCGATCGGGAAGCCAAACGCGATCGCAGTAACGACGCGGAACGACTAATCGCCCGCTAACCTGACGCCGAGGCGCGAAATCGCGTGCACGAAATTGTTGGGCGCGATTTCGATGTCGCCTGTCCAGCTTGCGTGCGGGAACCGCGCGAGGATTTGGTTGTAGGCTTCCTGCAGCTGAATTTGCGCCACGCGCTTGCCGATGCAGACGTGCGGGCCGTAGCCGAAGGCGATGTGCTTGTCGGCATTGGCGCGCTCGACGTCCAAGGCGTCAGGATTTTCGAACATGGCCGGATCGCGATTGGCGGCGCCGTAATACATCAGCACCTTCTCGCCTTCGGCGATGGTCTGTCCGCTAATCTCGACGTCCTGAGTGGCGGTCCGGCGCATGTAGATGACCGGGCTCACAACGCGAATGAACTCGTTCGTGGCGTTGGCCATGAGCGCTGGCCTGGTCGCCAGCTTCGCGCGCTGGTCGGGGAACTCGGTCAAGAGCTTCATCGCACCGGAGAGCGTATTGCGGGTGGTATCGTTGCCGGCGAAGACGATGAGCAGCCACGAACCATCGAGGTATTCGTCACTCAAGAGGTCGTTGTTCAGCTTGGCGCTTGCGATTGCACTGAGAAGATCTTCTTTCGGATCGACGCGGCGCTTGTGCAACAACGCGCGGCCATACGCGAACATCTCTTCGACGTTGGTGTTGAAGTTCTGAATGAACGTCATCAGGTCGGGTGAGAATTCAAGCGTGCCTGTACGCTGCTGAAGCGCCAGATCCTGCGCGCGCTCTAGGTAGTGCATCCATTCCAAGAACTTGTCGCGATCGTCTTCCGGTACGCCGAGCAACTCGCAGAGCGTGAAGAGCGGCAGACGCGATGAGAAATGCTCGACCATGTCGATCTCGTCGCCGGCGTTCGCGGCCATGGCGTCGAGCAATTGCGTGACCTTATCGGCAACGCGCACCTTGATCCTTTCGAGATACTTTGGCGTGAAGAAGCCCATGTGCTCGCGACGGAGCTGTAGATGCCAAGGCGCATCCATGTTGATCATTGCGTCGAGCGATGCTCGAGTCAGCAGCGGGTGGCCGCTTTCGGGCTTCGGCGTCGACATCAAGATGCCGCCGCGTTGCGATGAGAACGTCACCGGGTCGCCGTTGACGCGCATGACATCGGCGTAGCGCGTGAGCGCCCAAAATCCGGCGCCGCTGATCGGCTCGTCAACCCACGCGACGGGCGCCTTCTCACGAAGCGCGCGATAAAGGTCGTAAGGTTGGCCTTTCGCATAGACGTGAAGATCGACGAGGCCTGAAGCATCAGGTTGCGATGACGGCGAGAACGCGGGACCTGGGCGCCCTTCGACTGCGGTTTGGTTGATGAGTTGCACTGCGCGCTCCCGAGAAACTTGCTCGCCGCAGAAGAGCCCCACGATCCTCAGAGGTCAATCGGGACGGGTCCAGATGAACAAGGCACAGAGCGCAAGCACGAAAGCCGCTACGGCAAGCATGAGAAGACTGGCGCCAGCGAGCGCGGATGCGAGCAAGCCGATACTCATGCCAAGTGTCGCCAAGAGTTTTGCGGGACGCGCAATCGCTCCCCGCTCCCGCCAGGCGCGTACGGGCCGCGCGATGAAATCGAAGGACAACAACCACGCTTCGAGTCGCGGGCTGGCGTAAGCGAAACACGCGGCAGCGCTGATGAAGAAGACTGTCGATGGCATGAGCGGCAAGAACGCGCCGACGACGCCCAACGCCAGACAAACGAATCCCAGCGGCGCGAAGAGCAAACGTAAAAAAGGACGGTTGGCGCGCATGGTGGGTCTTACGGCGTAGCCACCCGAGGCTACGCGAGTGGATTGACCAGTCCTACGCCAAGGCTTCGGAGGACATCCTTCGTGCCGCGTGGTGAAGGTTGGTGGTGGTGACAGTCGCGAGCGTATGCGTCTCTGGCCGAAATACCCTGATAACAGGGAAAATACAGGGAAATTTGCCGCATCAGCTGGGAATTTGCCGCCGGTCTCCGCACTAGCGGTTTGAAAGAGCGGCACTAATCCAAAAATTCCCGACGCACTGTCAGCTTCACGAACAGGGAATTTGCGCGGCCATAACAGGGAATTTCCCGGCGATATCAGGGAATGCGCGAACGCGCGGGAAAATCACGCCAGAAGCTCGGCCGCCGGCACGCCGAGCGCCTTCGCGAGCGCCGCAACAATGGTGATGGTCGGGTTGCGCACGCCGCGCTCGACGCCAGAAACGTAGGTGCGGTGAAGACCCGCGCGATCGGCGAGTTCTTCTTGCGACCACCCCTTCTCGGTGCGCAGACGCCGCAGATTGCGGGAGAGCTGGCGGCGAATGTCCATCGCCAGCAGAGGCCCGCGCTGTAGCCGATTGGGCTACAGCCTATGAGTCTTATTTTGCTTGACTGTCGCCCCCGCTGATGGCTGTGACAGGGTCGTCATGAGCGCCACTTCCCTCGCGCGCGTACGCGCGCACGCGCGCGAGGCCGCGCGCCATCACGGGCACGCACTGGAA
The DNA here is from genome assembly GCA_026400735.1 of Alphaproteobacteria bacterium. Lineage (GTDB taxonomy): Bacteria > Pseudomonadota > Alphaproteobacteria > Caulobacterales > Aquidulcibacteraceae > Vitreimonas. The sequence continues at coordinate 10,327 of JAPLOL010000043.1, forward strand.
CGGCCCCCACTTCTTCCGCCTTAAAGACGGAGTCAAGAAATGAAGGCCAAGCGACAGTGCGCGATCTACACGCGGACCTCGACCGAGGAAGGCCTCGCGCAGGATTTCAATTCGCTGCACGCGCAAGCCGAAGCGTGCACGGCCTTCATCAAGTCCCAAACAAGCGAGGGATGGGTTGCGGCGCGACGCATCTACGAAGACGGCGGCTATTCCGGCGGCTCGATTGAGCGCCCCGCTCTTCGTGAGCTACTTGATGACATCGCCGCCGGCCGCGTTGATGTGGTTGTGGTCTACAAAGTCGACCGCCTCACGCGCTCGTTGGCGGATTTTGCCAAGATCGTTGAGATCATGGATGCTGAAGGCGCATCGTTCGTCTCGGTCACACAGTCGTTCAATACCACGACCAGCATGGGGCGACTGACGCTGAACGTTCTGCTGTCCTTTGCTCAGTTCGAACGCGAAGTCACTGGCGAGCGGATCCGCGATAAGTTCGCGGCCTCAAAGGCCAAAGGCATCTTCATGGGAGGGACGCCGCCGCTTGGCTACGACGTTGGTGAGCGTGAGCTAATCGTCAATCCAGACGAAGCAGAGAAAGTCCGCTTCATCTTTCAGCGCTTTCTCGACATTGGATCGGTATCGCTACTCGCGGACGATTTGCGCGACCGCGGCATCAAGTCGAAGCTGCACACGAGCCGAAAGGGTAACACCCGCGGCGGCGTCACGATCTATCCCGGCGCGCTAGCCCAAATACTCGACAATCCGATCTACTGCGGTGTCACTCGACACAAAGGCAGTCAGCACGCTGGCCAGCATGAGCGGATCATCGATCCTGAGCTTTGGGAGGCAGTGCAGGCCTTGAGAAGCAAGACGCGTGGCAAAGGCCGCGGCACCCAACTGCGCTCCGGCGCGCGGCTAATCGGTAAGGTGTTCGACTCGCTCGGCAATCCGATGAGCCCGACCATCACCAAGAAGCAGTCGGTGCGCTATCGCTACTACATGACTCGCGAGCATGGGCTCGAAGGGCCGAAGGGTTCAATCCATCGCGTTCCGATGACCGCATTGGAGGATGCTGTCGTTGCAGAAGTCACAGCGCAACTGGCGCCGAGTTGGCGAGCCGACATCCACGACTCCGCGCAACGCGCCATGGAAGCGGTCCTCCGCGTTCGAATCTTCCCGACCGAACTACTGATCCATATCGCCGCAGACGCTGCGGGTGGAGACACCGACGCAGAGCCCGTCATTCTGAGATGCGAAGTGTCTTTCGAAAGGCCGCGCAACTCTACAACACTGATCCGCAGCGGCGCGCCGGCACCCACCAAGGTCGATCGTTCTTTAGTTCGCGCCGTTGTGATGGCTCGCGCATGGGTGAAAAGACTGGAGGCAGGCGAGCCGCAGTCCATCAAAGGATTGGCTCGCGAGGAGGGCATTTGCGTGCTTCACACAGCAAAGCTCTTGCCCCTCGCCTTTCTGGCGCCCGACCTAGTGGCCCAGATTTTGGAAGGGCGGCAGCCGCGGACGCTTACTCTGACGGCGCTGATATCTGAGCCCCTGCCCCTCGACTGGGCGCATCAACGCGCTCGGTTTGCCGCCTTCGCATGATGCAGGCGACGGCGAAGAGCTAACTTTTTCGATACGGCGAGAGAGACCGGCGCTTCGCGGCGCCATATGGCGCGCTTTCAGGCCAGCAGTTCGCGTTCTCTGACCACCCGTTGCTCGAATTAGTGCCGCGAAGTCCGGCGTTTGCTGCGGCGGCGACCTGCGCCGGCGGCGCATATGAAATGGATGGTGGTGTGAACAGTCACGAGCCAACCGGTATCTGCCATTCTATATGCGAAATGCCGGTTTTGGGCCCGCTTTCCTGGCGCAAATAGCGCGAACCACGTCTCCAGCGCCAGAATCC
>JAPLOL010000139.1 GCA_026400735.1 Alphaproteobacteria bacterium
TGCTCAACAACTGCTTTGCCTGCGAAAGCGCGCATATCGAAGAGCTCGACCCAGCGTTCGAAGATCTGCCGATCCTGCGGGAACGCGTTGATCGTCAGCTCGATTGCGTATTGTCGAATTCGTTCGGCTTTGGCGGCACAAACGCGACGCTCGCCTTCACGCGCGTCGCCGCTTAACTCGCGCGCACGAATGCACTCGGCGACGCGGCCGGCGCTTTGACGCTGACCGCCTCACGGATGAGCGCGCTGAGTTCATCGTTCGCCGCCAAGCGGCACGCGATCTCCGGCGAGAACCAAGCCCGCTTGCGCTCTTCGCGCTCAGGCCAATCCCACGCCACGTCTTCAACATGCAGCGCAAACACGGTGACGTTCAAGAACGTGCGGGTTTTCTTGGTGCGCTTCCAATATTCGAAAACGCCAATTGAGTAAGGCTCGATCCGCCCTCGTACGCCGGCTTCCTCAAACGCCTCGCGCGCCGCGCATTCGGCGCCGAGCGAGTCCGCCAACGGCCAGCCTTTTGGGATCGTCCAGCGCCCGGTGCCGCGCGTTGTAATAAGCAATACTTCGGGACGTCCGTTGGTCCAACGGATTGGGATGGCCCCGACTTGAGAAGTGACGCCGCTCATGGCTGCGAGAAACTTACCCGGGTTAATTTCTGTGAACGGCATTGCGCCGGACAACGCCCAAGCCTCGTTCCGGTTTCAGCTCAAGAGGAGACGAAATCGGTGCAAAGCTGTGGCGTCGGCAGTGAGCTAACACGATGAGCTTAAAGCTTAGCGAAGCGCGCAAACGAAGAGCGCCGACCCGAGGGCCGGCGCTCTAAAGCGATCCCGGTTGAGACGAGGGGTTAGTTCGTCGCGGTTTCGCCTGTTCCGTCGCCGGCGAAGCCCGCCTGCGCCACTTGAACTGCGTTGGAGAGCGAGCCGGTCGCGAGCGAAAGGCCGAGCGCTGCACCACTTACGAGGAACACCGCAAACACCAGCGCCCAGATCCACGCGCCTTCGCGGCGGGGCGGGGCGACTTCGATGAGTTCGACAGCGTCGTGGTCGATGCGGGCTTCGTGAATCTTCGCCATGGGGCCCTTCCCGAATTGTTCGAGCCGAGAACGCCGGTGGCCTGTGAGGGTTCCGATTTGGCTGCAAAGAGGCTATTGGCTCCCCTCAAACAGGAGTTCTGACCATGGCCGACGAATGGGTATTTCCGAAGGGTGAGCTGATGCGCGGCAAGCGCGGGCTCGTCATGGGCGTGGCCAATGACAAGTCGATCGCCTGGGGCATTGCTCAGCAGCTCGCGGCGCAAGGCGCCGAGATCGCGTTCACGTATCAAGGCGAAGCGCTCGAAAAACGGATCAAGCCGCTCGCCGAGAGCTTGGGCTCGCAAATCGTCCTCGAATGCGACGCGACCAACGATGAGCACCTCGATGCCGTGTTCGATCGCTTGAAGACAGCCTGGGGCGGCTTGGACTTCCTCGTCCACTCCATCGCCTTCTCGGACAAGAACGAACTCAAAGGCTCATTCGTCGAAAACACCACGCGCGAAAACTTCCTGCGCTCGATGGATATTTCTGCATTCTCGTTCGTCGCCGCCGGTAAGCGCGCCGCCAAGCTAATGAGGCGCGACGGCTCGATGATCACGCTGACCTATCTCGGCGCCGAGCGCGTACTGCCGAGCTACAACGTCATGGGCGTCGCCAAGGCCGCGCTTGAAGCCTCAATGCGCTACATGGCGCGCGACCTCGGCCCCGAAGGCATACGCGTCAACGCGATCAGCGCCGGCGCCATGCGCACGCTCGCCATCGCCGGCATCCAAGGAGGACGCGGCCTCATTCAAACCGGCCGCGAGTGGTCGGTGATGAAAGAGGACACGACCATGGAAGGCATCGCCGGCTGCGCGCTTTGGTTGCTCTCCGACATCGGCCGCTCAACCACAGGCGAAGTCATTCACGTCGATGCCGGCTTCCATATCGTGGGTGTGCCGAGCACTGACGGCGAATGAGCGAAGCTCAGGGCCCGTGCTGCATCCGAACTATGCCGGCGTTCAGCCGGCCTAGGTCCGGCGAAAGCGACACTTGGTTGAAGTATTCGGCCGCAACTTCACAGAAGCGCGTCTCCTTGCCCTGCACAATCGCATCCGGCGAGAGCAGGGCGATGTCATCCCCGACCGTCGCATGAAGCCGCTCAGAAATTTCTCGCGCCGCAGCCTGCACCTCTGCGTCCGTCATCGCTTGCGGCGCGGCCGTCTGTGAAGCGCGCAACGCGTTCGCCTGAATCATCAAGAAACGCCTGTACAGAGGACGGCTGAATGGCGGTTGGGTATGATCAAAGTCGCGATTGTAAAAGACGGGCGCACAAAGCGCAGGGTTTGTTTGCCTCAGCTCAAGCATCTGATCGCGAAAAATGCGGAAGCGCTCCACAGCCTGATCATCGGATAGATAAGCTAAGCGGCGCCCGGCGACGGTGACCATTTGAAGAAAGCGCGGATCATTCCTGATTTCGGAAAGATCTGCATCTTGCAAGTCGGTGGCAAACACCACGGCGCCCGCGAACGCTGATGGATCGGTCTCTTTCCATGCCGCCATCAGCTCACCAAGATCAGGGTGCGTCAGCAACGCACGCTCAGCTTCGGCTGGCGTTTGCCGTGGAGGCGTCGGCGACGACGGTTGCGGATTGGCCCGAATTACCAAAACGGCAACGCAAAGCGCAGCGAAGACGCTGACCGGCGAACGAGCGCGCTGCCATCCCTTCGGTAGCATCGACCAAAGACCAAACGTAATCGCGCCACCAATGACGGCGGCGAAACACCCCACTATGATGGCGAACATCTACTTCCCCTAACGTCGCTTCCAAGGAGATTAGTTCAGCGGTGGCATCACTCAAGCGCATCTTGGCCACAGCGCTCGGCCTCAGCGGCACAGCAAACGGCGTATTCATGCTAGCAGCGCCGCCGCTTTGGTACGACAGCGTGCCAGGCCTCGCGCACACAGGCCCTTTCAATTCGCACTTCGTTTCGGACATCGGAGTCGCCTACCTGGTCGCGAGTATCTCACTGCTCGTACGCGCATGGCGCCCACGCTACTGGCCCGCCGCCGTCGCAGGCGCCGCGTTCATGTGCGGCCATTCGATCATTCACGTGTTCGACATCGTGCTTGAGCGCACGGGCAACGCTGGCGTCGATATCTGGCTTGTGATCGTGCCTGCGCTACTTGCGGCGTGGGCTGCGCTTCCAGCCAAGAGCGAACGCTAGATCTCGACTTTCGCGTCGATCAAAATCTGGCGCGCCATCTCTAATTCTTCGTCGATCACCAGTAAGCGCCAGCCGCCCATCACGCCCGCATCAAGCTGGCCCGCGACCAAGCCCTGCTCCGGCATCACGACGCCCACGCCTTCAGCCTCAAGCAAAGACTTGGCGACCACCGCTTCCGGCAGCGACGAGAATTTTGCAAGAACAACAACGGCCATACGCCAACTCTAGCGCATGCTACACGTCGTGCCAGCGCCGAAGCTTCAACGGCAAGAAGACGCCGAGAAAAAAGTACAACAGCAGGCTCATGAGCGTAAAATGCTGGATGGAAAGCCGCTCGCCTTCGCGCACCGGAGCGCTGAGTGCTTCGCCGATTACGGCAATGGCGGCGGCGAGGTCCTCGTCGCAGACTACGATCTTGTAACCGTCGTAAGCGATCTCTGAGAACGGATCGACACGGCATTGCGGAGCGCCGTAGTGCCAGTGCGGAACACCGGCGGCTTCGAGCGCGCTGCTCATGACGAGCGCCTCGGATTGATCGTACAGCCTAGCAACGATGCGCAGCCCCATGCCACCATCTAACAAAAAAGCCCGCCTCTTGCGAAGCGGGCTTTTGGTTTGCGTTAGCGCTAAAGCTTAGTCGCCCGAGCTTTCGCGGCGCGGACGGCGATCACCGCCGCCACCGCCACGACGCGGGCCGCGATCACCACGATCGCTGCGCTCACGGCGCGGACCTTCGTCCAGAGCCTCTTCGCCCATCTCCGCAGAGAGATCAGCGCCAGTGACTTGATCGACGACCTTCATCGAAAGGCGAACCTTGCCGCGATCGTCGAAGCCGAGGAGCTTCACCTTCACGGTGTCGCCCTCTTTCACGACGTCGCCCGGCTTCTCAACGCGCTCGCGCGCCAATTGAGAAACGTGAACGAGGCCGTCCTTCGCGCCGAAGAAGTTCACGAAGGCGCCGAACTCCATCACCTTCACGACCTTACCTTCGTAGATCTGGCCGACTTCAGCTTCTGAAGTCAGCGACTTGATCCACTTGATCGCCGCTTCGATCGACTCGGCGTTGGCCGAAGCCACCTTCACCGTGCCGTCGTCTTCGACGTTCACTTTCGCGCCAGTCTTTTCCACGATTTCGCGGATCACCTTGCCGCCGGTGCCGATCACGTCGCGGATCTTGTCGGTCGGGATTTTGATCTGCTCGATGCGCGGGGCGTTCTTGCCAACTTCACCGCGCGGCGCGTCCATGGCTTTGTTCATCTCGCCGAGGATGTGCAGACGCGCGCCGTGAGCACGCTCCAGCGCAACCTGCATGATCTCCTGCGTGATGCCGGCGACCTTGATGTCCATTTGGAGCGAGGTGATGCCCTTTTGCGTGCCCGCGACTTTGAAATCCATGTCGCCGAGGTGATCTTCGTCACCCAGGATGTCGGTCAGAACTTCGAAGCCGTAATCTTCGAGGATGAGGCCCATCGCGACGCCGGCGACCGGCGCCGAAATCGGAACGCCCGCATCCATCAGCGCGAGAGATGAACCGCAAACCGTGGCCATCGAGGACGAACCGTTCGACTCAGTGATCTCGGAAACGAGGCGCACCGTGTACGGGAATTGCTCGGCGGTCGGCAGAACGGCTTTCATCGCGCGCCACGCCAACTTGCCGTGGCCGATTTCGCGGCGGCCGGCGCCACCCATACGGCCGGTTTCACCGACGCTGTAGGGAGGGAAGTTATAGTGGAGCATGAAGCGCTCCTTGTAGGTGCCGCCCAGCGCATCGATGAATTGCTCATCTTCGCCAGTGCCGAGCGTGGCGACGACGATCGATTGCGTTTCACCACGAGTGAAGAGCGCCGAACCGTGCGTGCGCGGCAAGAAGCCAACCATCGACTCGATCGGACGAACCTTATCGACGGCGCGGCCATCGATGCGGCCCTTTTCCTTGACGATGCGCGTGCGGACGACGTCGCTTTCGACAGCCTTGAAGGTTTCCTTGAACACGTTGGCGTCTGCGCCATCCGGGTTCGCTTCGCTCTTCACGAGTGCGGCCTTGGCCTTCTCCCGGAGCGCACCGACGGCGGCGTAACGCTCGTCCTTCTTCGTCACTTTGTAAGCAGCGCCGAGATCAGCGCCGACGAGGCTGACGATCTTGGCTTGCAGTGCCGAGTGATCCGGCGGGTCGAATGCGAACGGCTCTTTGCCGGCTTGTTCGGCAAGATCGATGATCGCGTCGATCACCGGCTGCATGCCTTTGTGCGCGAGCGCGAGCGCTTCAAGCATTTGCGCTTCGCTGAGCTCTTTCACTTCCGACTCGACCATCATGATCGCGTTGGCGGTGCCGGCGACGACGAGATCGAGATCCGACGTCTTCATTTGCTCAATCGTCGGGTTCAGCTGCGCCTTGCCGTCGATCCAACCCACGCGGCTGGCGGCAATCGGGCCCATGAACGGAACGCCCGAGATCGTCAGCGCGGCAGAAGCCGCAACCATGGCGAGCAGATCGGACTCGTTTTCATTGTCCCAGCTCAGCACCGTGATGATGACTTGGACTTCGTTCTTGAAGCCATCAACGAACAGCGGACGGATCGGGCGGTCGATCAGGCGCGACAGCAGCGTCTCACGTTCGGTCGGGCGGCCTTCGCGCTTGAAGAAGCCGCCAGGAATGCGGCCAGAGGCGAAGTACTTTTCTTGGTAGTTCACGGTCAGCGGGAAGAAGTCTTGTCCCGGCTTTGCTTCCTTCGCGTAGACGACCGTCGCGAGCAGAGCGGTCTCGCCCCACGTGGCGAACACAGCGCCGTCAGCTTGACGCGCGACGCGGCCGGTTTCGAGCTTGAGCGGACGCCCAGCCCAATCGATGGAAACGGATTTGGTATCAAACATACATCTAACTCCAGGCCGGAAGCCGGTGCTTCCTCAGGCCTCGTACAGCGCAACGGCGATCCGTTACGCGAATTGCCTCTTCCGCGGATCGGAAGAGGTTCGTTCTTCGTCCTTCTCCCCGTTGTGGGAGAAGGCGTCAGCGCGCAGGGCGCGATGACGGATGAGGGGTGAATTGCGTGAGGTCTGACGCGCTAGCGCCAGCACCCCTCACCTGCGCTCGCAAAGCGAGCGCTGTCCTCTCCCACAAGGGGAGAGGACGAGAGTTGCGCGTTAGCGGCGCAGACCCAGCTTTTCGATGATCGCTTGGTAGCGCGGAACATCGCGGCTTTTCAGATAGTCGAGCAACCGGCGACGCTGCGAGACCATCTTCAGAAGGCCTTGGCGCGAGTGGTTGTCTTTCTTGTGAGTCTTGAAGTGCTCGGTCAGGTTGGTGATGCGCTCTGAGAGGATCGCAACCTGAACTTCCGGCGAGCCTGTGTCGCCTGAGCTCTTCGCATTGTCTTTAATGAGCGCGGCTTTGCGCTCTGCAGTTACCGACATCGGTACTCCTTTTAATCTGCAATGTTGAACACGCGGCTGGGCTCAAAGCGCCCCGCTCGCACGTCACCCAGCGCAACAGCTTTGCCCTCATAGAGAGCGACGGCTGCTCGGGACG
>JAPLOL010000016.1 GCA_026400735.1 Alphaproteobacteria bacterium
CTTGTCGCAGCTTCGCGACGATCTCCTCCGGCGTGTAACGCTTCCGGGGCATGATTTCCCTCCAAAATCTCGGTCCATCCTAACTTCAAGGTCGGACGCGTTTGAAGGGGCAGGGTCAGGATCGCCAGCACTTGACCCGGCGCACGTAAGTCCCAACGCAACAGCATCGCGTGATCTTCGTGCTGCGTGTTGTGGCAGTGCTCGACAAACGTGCCCATGAACTCGCGGAAGCGAAGCAGAACTTGCACCTCGCTGCTTGAGTGCCCGGTCACGTTCTCGCCAACGCGGTACACGTCTTTGCGGGCGTAGCGCTCCCAGATTGGCGGCGGACGGCCATCGCGAGAAAGAATGCGCCCTTCTTCGAAGTGAATGTGCACGGGGTGCAACCAGCCGCCGCCGCTGTGCAGCGTCCAGATTTCCCACTGCCCTTGAGTTGGCGCCGCGGAGACGCGGTGCAAGTCAGCCGTGAGTCCCGCGCCGCCATTGGTGCGGATGGTCCACGGCGTGTTGTCCGTGCCGCCCGAGCGCGCAAACTCGAAGTCACGACGCACAGCGGTTTGGAGCACGTCAGCCGGCGGCGTTGGACGCGGGATCATGACGCGTCCGCCTTCTTCGTACTGCGCCGGGTTCATGCTCTGGTCCGTGCCCGTGTACGATTGGACGCGGAATTCCATAATGCGGCCAACGGCCGGATCGCGACCGTCGTAGCGGCCGCTGATGATGTCCGCCAGCGGCACCGTGCGTTGCGGGCCTTTGCCGGTTTGGTGCTCAAGCATGTTCACGACATAAAGTCTCGTGCCCGGCCGGAACTGCGCGAAGTCGACAACGATGTCGTAGCGCTCGGCAATCGCCATCTCGGGCAGGTCTTGCGACTCTGCGTTCGGGAAGCGAATTGCGTGCTCCATGATGTTGCCGTCGTTGGCGACCATGTGGAACGGCACGCGCGCGCCGGTGGAGGTCACGATTGCCAGCTGGAAGTTGCGCGAAACGGCGCCGTCAAGAATGCGGAAGCGATAGCGCCGCGCGCGCACATCGAGGTACGGCATCCACGCCCAGTTGACCAACACGCGATCGCCGAGGAAGCCATCGGTGTTGAAGATGTTGAACCAAAGCTGACCGTTCGCGTCCCATGCCTTGTCGGCGATCACGAGGTTTACGTCATAGTCCCGGTTGCCCCAATCCAGCGCGGTGCCACTTGGCAGGCACAGGTTGGCGTTGTTGGGATTGCTGTAATTGCACTGAAAGCCTTCGCGGCCGCGATCAATGGCGCTGTAATAGTTCATCATCGCCGCATTGCCTTTGTAGACATTCTGGGCGGTGTAATCGAGCATGTGGTCGTGGAACCAATGCGTCGACATGGTCTCACGATAGTCTCCGCGAATACGCGTTATACCGCCCGCACCGTCAGGCGCGCCAGTCCGCGGATCGCTCGCGTTGGTGTTGATCGTGTCATAGCCCGCAAGCTGCATCGGCCAGTGATAGTCATAGTATTGACCGGGGAAGAAGAACGCGCCGGCAAAGCCATCGCTCTCAGCTGGGTTGTGGCCGTTGTGCTCGTGCGTTGTGATCGTGTGTGCGCCGAACCCGTTGTTTGCCGCCGGATCGATCGGCAGCGCGTTGAAGTGACGGAACAGAATCGGCTCGCCGTAGCGCGCCATCAGCAACTTCGGCGGCATCGTACCGTCGAATGTCCAAACTGAGTTAGGCTGTTGCACGGGAAAGTTTGGGTGGAAGCGAACCTGCGTGCCGCGCGTCGTGCCGTTCTGATAGTAGAGACCTCCGCGGCGGAATTCACCGACGGCGTAACGGTGACGCTGCCATGCATCGCGCAGACCGTTGTTCGTGCGCGCGCCCGTGGTTGCAGCTTGGAAATACACGCGCGGTTGGAATTCGCTCCAGCGTTGGTGCGCGAACCATTCACCTGGCGGACGTCCCTCGGCAGAGCTCGTCGCGAGTGGACGCACGCAATTGCCAACCATCGTCGCCCAATAGCTGCGGCGCGTTGTGTTGGCTTCGCGCGTCGGCGCTGGCCAAAGCGGCTGGCGCAAGAAGGTATCGAGCGCCGCGCTATCTGGACCACTCGCGCAATCGCGTGCCGGCGGTAGCGGCGCGCAATTCGTGCACGCAGCGCCTGACACTGGAAGCGTGCCGAACTCTTCGAACAACATCAGCGGTTGGGTGAAAGGCTGGGCGCCAAAAAGCGGACTAGGTTGGCCGCCGGTCGGAATATCCTGCGCGCCCGCGCGCGTAGCAAAACTGCCCGCACCCGCAAAAAGCGCAGCAAAAACGACAAAACGAACGGCTTTACCCCAACGACCCATCTGTTCCCCCCTGGAACTCGCGCAGCAAGATAAGAAATTAAAGTTTGCTTATGGGGGAACAAAATCCGCGTTACGCCAGGACGCACAATCTCGCGGTTTGAAAGATTGAGAATCGTCTTAATTATTTTTTCGGAGTGCGTTTTTCGCGCCGCAGCAGACCGATCTCGTACAAGATTACAGCCGCTCGTAATCGCGGACGCATTCAGTGCTACCAATGCGCAACAAGGTCAAGCGCGCTCAACGCGCACTCAACCCCTTCACTTCGGATAACGTCTAATATGCTTAGGCGGGGACGTGCGTGTCCAATTCCGCGAGCGCCCGCCGCAGGCGAGCGTTTTCGATCACCAGTTGGCGCAACTGCGTAACTTGATCGGCGGCCAAACTGTCATAACGCAACTTCCAACGGTGATACGTCGCTACAGAGATGCCCGTAGCATCAATGGCTTCGCGCTGGGTTTTGCCCGCATCCATATGCGCCTGAACAGATGCCAGCTTGGCAACAATGTCGTCCGCTGAATGCCACTTCCAACGCATCGTTTAGCTCTCCCTACCAAGGAGGAAGCTAAAAGACTGCACCTGACATCTTCATTACTCGAAAATTAGTGCGTCGTAATCTGAGGTGTAACGACCATTTCGCGGGATCAGCGGAAGACGTACCCGCGGCCTCTAATTGTCTGGATGAACTTGCGTTCGAACGGCTCATCGATCTTCGCACGCAAGCGCCAAACATAGACATCGACAACGTTGCTATCGCCATCGAACGAGATGTCCCACACGCGTTCGGCGATAAAATTTCGCGACAACACACGGTCTGAGTGGCGAACCAAAAGGTCTAAGAGTTGCAACTCCTTTTGCGACAAACTGATCTCGCGACCTTGTCGTGTCACGCGTGAGCGTACGACGTCGAGGGTCAGATCCTCGTAGGTGACGATGTCTGCGAACTTGTCACCCCTACGTAAGACGGCCCGAACGCGAGCCGTAAGTTCGGAAAAAGCGAAGGGTTTCACAATGTAATCGTCAGCGCCGATCGACAGGCCTTTAACGCGATCATCGAGCGCGTCGCGCGCAGTCAGCATAATCACAGGCAGATAAGCGCTCCGGGCGCGGAGGTTGCGCAGGACCTCCCAGCCGTCCATCTCCGGCAACGTGATATCGAGCAGCACGAGATCGCAGAGCTCAGCCAAAGCGTGCTCGAGCGCGGTGTGGCCGTCGCTGGCGACGTCCACGACAAACCCCTCCTCACGCAATCCCTGTTGAAGAGAGTGCGCCAGATGGACGTCATCCTCCGCGACAAGAATTTTCAATTGGGCACCCCGGCCACAACATTGGGGATGTCGGCCGCAAATTCTCCAGTTGCCTCACCTGGACCGCGAGTTGCCTGATCGTCCCCGCCCCAGAAGGCACGCCGAAGCGCCCGGATGGCCGAGCTCAAGTCCAGAAGTGCGAGGAAAATGGTGGTGGCGGGTGGACTTGAACCACCTACCTTGGGGTTATGAATCCCACGCTCTAACCAGATGAGCTACGCCACCGAAGGGCGGTCACATACGCGCGGCGGGCGCGTCGGGCAAGCGGTCCGGCAGGATTTGACGCCGTTGAAGGCGCTTTGGGGCAATTTCCTTTCGCTTCCTAGCGCCGGTGGCCTTGCGGGGCGACCGAATGCGGCGCAACCATGGGACAACCTGCCGCCAGGTGGGCCCTGGGAGGCAATTTTGTCCGAACCGCTGGACGCTATCGACGCCCGTATTCTGGAACTGCTCCAGGAGAACGCCGCGCTGTCCATTGCCGACATCGCCGAGAAGGTCGGGCTATCGTCATCGCCAGCTTGGCGACGGATCGAGCGGCTGAAAAAGGCCGGCGTGATCAAAAAGCAAGTGACGCTGCTGGACCATGAGAAGCTGGGACTGACGTTCGAGGTTTTTGCCTCTGTGAAACTGCAATTGCCATCGCGCGAAAACTTGGAGCGCTTTGAGGCTGCGGTCGAGAATTGGCCCGAAGTTGTCGATTGCGCGACCGTGACCGGCGCTGTCGATTACATGCTGCGGATCATCACCAAGGACATGCACGCGTATGACGATTTTCTGCGCGACAAGATGCTTGGTCTCGGACTGGTGAGCGATGTGCAATCGCGCATTGTGATGCGCGCAGCAAAGCGGACGACGGCGGCGCCGCTGGAATTGATCGCGACGACACTCGAAAGCTAGTGCGCCTCGCGTTCGGCGCGCTGAAGCATCGCGACGGCATTGGCCCCGATTGAGCTTTGCGGATTGGATGGCGTTAGGCGCTGTTCGGTTTCCCAGGTTGAGATTTGCGACTTCGCGCGCTCGAAGCCCTCTAACATTGATGCGCCGCTGCGTAGAGCACGGTTGAAATACGCATCGCCGAAATATGTCCAATCACGCTGCGGTTCGCAGCCGAACGACGTGCGATCCGCTGCGGCCGCGGTGAGAACAATGGTGTTTGGGTTTTGAAGTGGCGGGACGAAAGCGCCAGAGAAGCAGGCTGACACGATCACAACACGATTTTGAACGTTCGCCTGTGAGAGCATGGCGCTGAGGCTGATGGGCCGCAGCGATGCCGTTAGGCGTCGGCGTTCTTGCAATGAAGCCGCGCCATCGGGCGTGCCGTGCGACGTGATGAAGAGGACAAACAAATCCTCGGACGGGTCCATAATCGAAGCGACATGCCCTATTGTTGCTGAGATGTTTGTCGGGGTCGCCGATGGATATTGGCGTTGCCCCTGCCCGCCAGCGCTCAAGATAATTGAGCGACCTTCAGCGCCGAGATGCTCGCGCAGGATCGCTTCCGCTTGCACAGCCTCGCGTTCAAAAACCGGATCATCCCAAAGCGATGCGACGACGAGATAAACGTCTTGATGCCGGTGGCGTTGAGGTTGGATCGCCGCCAGCGACGTGCTGAGAAAGTTTGCGAGACGCGCAGCTTCGGGCGGCGGCGGCGCGACCTCGACTATGGCGCCGAACTGACCGAGCAGCGGATCCGGTGCTTGCGCAGGCGGCGGCGGAGCCGGTTGTTGCTGAGCTCGAACGGGCACAGCCATTGTCAGCAGCGCCACCGTCAAAATAGCCGCAACGAACCTAGCCTGCATCTGCTCCCCCTTCGCACTCCATACTTCATCATGGCCGAGCCGTTTCGCAACCGCCTGTTCCGCGTAGATTCCGAAGCGTGGCTGGGCTAGCACACCGCTATGCCTGAGGGGACGACGACGCCGACACGGCGGGACGGTTATATCGCTGTGCGCACGGCCGAGATGGCCGAAGCTATCGCCGCGGCAGCGCCGCCAGGCGAGGCGCAAGCGATGGCCGATGTGATGAAGCTGCTTGGCGCGCTGCTGCACCATGAAGCGCATGCTGAGCTTGAAGGATTGAAAGCCCTCTACGACCCGCTCGATCCTGATGCGCCGCCATCGCGCCGCGATGTGAGCGTGCGCGCGTTCGAGGCATTTGAGCGCGAACTGAGCGAAGCGCTGGCGCGCGCCAACTTCGTTGAGATCGATCCAGACACTGTGCAATCACGCGGAGAAACGCAGCGGCTGACTGGCCTCAGCATCAAACCATCGAAGGCGGGCACACGGCGTGTGCGCTATTTCGCTCGCGGCGCGCACAGCGAGACGATCGATGTGAGGCGCTGGTTCGGCCTCAAGCGCGAAAAGCTGAACGTGCAGACGATGAATGATGTCATCGTACTCGTGGGATTTAAGGCTGAGGACGAAGCGGCGGCGGCGGCTGATCGCAAAGCGTTGAAGCAAATGCGGCGCGGTGTGCGTCAAGGCGCGACGCTGGTGAAGCATTTCCGCAATGTCGCCGGACCGGAGCTGGTGACACTGCACCCCGGCGCCAAACCCAGCATGAGGCCGGGTGATCAAGCGATGTTGGCCGGCCCTGCTGTCGTTGCGGGCGTGCCGGTTCTGTTGAATCTCTGGCCGGCGTTGACGGTCATCTTCGCTGTGCTGGCGGCTTACTTCGGTGCGCAAGGCGTGATCGAAGAAAGCGAGTTGAAGCGCGCGCTAGCCGCCGTTTCAGGTTTGGTCGCGGTTGGCGCGTTCGTGATGCGGCAGCGGTTGAAGTATGAGGCGCAAACTTTGCGCTATCAGAAGCAACTCGCCGACACGGTGTACTTTCGCAACCTCGCCAACAATTCCGGCGTACTGGATTTGTTGATCGGCGCTGGCGAGGAGCAAGACGCCAAGGAAGCGTTCCTCGCCTACTCGATTTTACGCCGCGAAGCGCGACCATTGGCGAAGACCGAGATCGATAGCTTCTGCGAGGCGCTCTTGCGCGAGAGATTTGGTCTGGAGATCGATTTCGAGATTCAAGATGCGCTTGGCAAATTGGAACGGCTCGGGTTGGTGACGCACGAGAACGAGACGTATAGCGCGGTCGCGCCGGTCGACGCGCTAGCGCGGCTTGATGCGGCGTGGGACGGGCTGTTTAGCTTTTCGGCGCGGCGTTAGACGCGCGCAGGCGCCCGCGGCGAACGGGCGTTCGACACGGCGCGAGACCGGCGCAGACAGCGTGCGGCGATTCATGAGGAATCCGCGGCGCTTGGCGGCACAGATTCACAGCAACAGAGTGCTTGAGCTTGCGGCGCCACGACAATGATGGCGCGCCGCCTCGTCAAGCGGCGCGAAACGCGGGCGACCAGATGGCGCCGCGCAAAGGCGTCGATGTCGGCGATCGCTGCGAGCAGATGCAAGATGCGCTCGTGCAGATCGCGATGGCGAAAGGCAGCGCGAAGGCGAGAGCCTAGACTTGCGCGCATCAGTCCGCCGCGCCGGACGGGACGGCGGAAGCCTGCCGGCGAAGCGTCGCGACACGCGCGGCGGCCCACGCCGCCAATCCGCGCGATCTCAACGGCGCGAACAAGCATGAGCGCGCACACGAGGCGTTCGATCAGGTCTAGCGAGAGGAACGCGTAGCGTTGACGGATGTGACGGCGATTGCCGCGCGCCGGTAGAACTAAAAACAGCACGAGCGCGGCCCACATCAGCATCGTCCGCGCCCAGAGTGCGACTCGGGCGCGGCGATGCGGATTGATGATGGGTGGCAGTGGCTTCATGCGCCGCCAGTATCGCCGCAGCCAAGACCCCGCCGGATAGATTAACGCCGGCATGCTGTTTTGATTGACGAAAGACGTCGCAAGCTGAGGGATAGAATCCGCCCTTCTCGCATAAAGTTTGGAAGAAAGCGCCGAGCCGGCTCGTTCTCGCTGAAGACACCCGCACGGGGCGGGGTGATTTGAGCGGGACTTTTGATCATGCAATCGAAGAAGGTTAAGCGCGCAGCGCTGTTGTTAACGTTGTGCGCTTCGGCGATGGCGCCGGCGGCGGCGCACGCGGAAGGTTGGAGCTTTTCGAGCGGCGTCGATTATACGAGCGGCGACTACGGAACCGGCCAAGACACAGATATTCTGATCGCGCCGTTCTCTGTGACGTTCGAGGGCGAACGTTGGCGTGCGAGCGCGACGGCGACGTACGTTTCTGTTGAGGGTGCGCCGGGTGTTGTGCCGGGCGCGACGAGCGCGATTGGTGCGGGCAGTCCGCTGAGCGGCGTGACCAATCCGCTTGGCGGCGGGCTCCTAGGATCGAACCCTTCACTTGCGCCGGAGATTTCGGAGCAAGGCCTTGGCGATACGACGCTTGAAGTCGCGTTCATTCCGCATGTCGGCGACAGCGGCGCGCGGATCTCGGTGTCGGGCGCGGCGCGTTTGCCGACAGGCGATGAAGAGCGGTCGCTTGGCGCGGGCGAAACAATTCTCTCGGGCGCGGTTGGCGCTTCGCATCCGATCGGCGATCGCGTGGGGATTTATGGCGCGGTTGGTTATTCGCAGGCGCTCGATAGCGATGAAGGCGGCGTGTTCGTGAGCGGCGGACTTGAGGGCCGCGTAACTGATACGATGTTGATTGGCGCGAGCGCGGAATGGTCTGAGGCCAGCGTTGCGGGCGCCCCGGAGCGCACGCAGGCGACGTTGTATTCATCGTTCGCGCTCAGCGATCACGTGCGGATCGCGGCATACGCCGTGGCCGGACCTTCGGACGCGGCGCCGGACGCTGGCGGCGGATTGCGGCTAACGCTGCGCTGAGGGCTCGCGCGCGGACACAAAGGTGATCTCGCGTCCAGTGACAGACCAGATCGCCGAGTTCGTGCTGACGTAGACGGGCTTGCCGATCGTCAAGCTTTCGAACACGTGCACTTCCGTGGGTGTGTCCCCGATCAATTGCGTGATCATGAGCGCGGCGGCGTTGCGGGCGATCGGCAGAGCGATACAGCCATTGGTGAAACGCTGCGTTTCGCGGACAACGCCAACCGTCGTGTCGACGGCGAGGCGAAAGTGACCGCCGAACGGGACTTGGTCGAGTCTTGTCATGGCTGGCATGAGATAGACGTCAACATCGGCGCCCTCCGCGCCTGGCGTGTCGCGCGGAAGCGTCACGCTGTTGTAACGTTCGGCGCATTGTTGAGGCATCGGCGCTTGGGTGGCGATGAGGCGCGCGCGATTCAGGCGCGTTTGGACTTCGGTGAGGGGCTCATCAATGCGGCCGCGTTCGCGGATTTGGCCGTCGCGATAGAGCGCACGGTAAATCGCGGTGACACTATCGCCGCGCGGCTTTAGGAAGAGCACTTGTATGCCTTCAGGCGTGCGTTCGGTAATCCAGCCGCTTAGGCCTTCGCCGTGCGGATCGCGGATGTCTTCAAGCATCGCATCGGTGCCGTGCCACGCAGCCTGATCGTGTTCAAAGAGCTCATTACCAATGGAGGCAGCGCGTTCGGCGGCCGCCAATTGCTCTGGCGTTTGCGCGTGAGCGATGCTGGTGAACGCGAGCATGATCGCGAAAACGAGATGTTTGAACTGCATCGAGCCGCCCTGCTTCACGACAAGGTTAGCGCAGCCGTGCTGAAACGCCATCTTGGCGCAGATCACAATTTTGCGCGCAGAAATTACTCGGCCGTGTAGACGGCGCGGACGTGGCCGTCGGTGTAGCCGATGATGCGACGCGTGCCGCCGGGCCAGGTGGTGATGTCGATCACCATGCGCGGGCTGTTTTCGATGCCGTCGGTGAGCGCCTCGGGTTCGAGGCGGATCCAGGCGAGCGGTGCTGAAGTTGTGGCGCGGGCTCCAGCGGATTCGATGGCGTCGATGATGGCGTCGCGGGCTTGACGCGGCGGGTATTGCAGGAAGACCGAGTGATAGACGATCGTCGCGGCGTCTAGCGCGCGTGCGCTGAGTTTTTGCGAGAGCCATTGTACGGCGTCGGCGCGTTCGACGGTGACGCCGGTTTCGCGTGCGAGCGCGACGGCGCCGTCGAAGCGCGCGAGGCGTTGGGGTTGATCGGGCCAGACGTAGGATCGCAATTGTAGACGCTGCGCATCGTCGCTGATGTCGAGCGGGTTGAGGTCGCAGGCAGCGCGATTGCGGACGTTGATGTCGGCAAGCGGCGGCGGCGAGCCATGCCAATCAGTGTCGATTTGCACTGGGCCTTCGACGCCCCAGGCCCAGCCTTTGGTTTTGTAGGTGAAGAGATCCCAGTTGAGATTGAGGCCGGCGCTGGCGCCGATCTCAAGCATGTCGATCTCGCCTTTCCATGTGTCGGCGAAATATAGGAACGCGGCGAGGAGCGCGATCGAGCGGCGCGTCTCGTTTGTCTGCGGCGCGGAGCGGATGAATTGCGCAGCGGTGTTGGGTTCGCGTTCGAGCAGTGCGCGGGCGAGCGGCCAGATATCGTCGATGGTCCAGTTGGCGACGCTTGAGGGATAATGCGCGGCGAGTTCTGGGTCACGGTTCACAAGAACTGCGTGATGGAAGTAGCCCGCGAGCCGGAGCGCGAGTGCGTCGGCACGCGGGTTTGTGTTCCAGTTTGCGAGCAGCGACGCGATTGGACCGCCCTGCTCGTAGTCCTCGCTGATGCGGCGGATCAGTTGCGCCGTGAAAGGCGAACCGAAAATGTCGCAATACATCGCCTGTTCGGCGAAGTGCGCGAGGATTTTTTCCTTCACGCCCGTTCGACCGCAAGGGCGATGCCTTCACCGCCGCCGATGCAGAGTGAGGCGACGCCGCGTTTGGCGCCTTGCGCTTCGAGGGCGGCGAGCAAAGTCACGAGGATGCGCGCGCCACTGGCGCCGATCGGGTGACCCAGGGCGCACGCGCCGCCGTTGACGTTGATGATATCGTGGCTGATCCCGAGTTCCTTCATCGCAATCATCGGCACGATGGCGAACGCTTCGTTGATCTCCCAGAGATCGACATCGCTGGTTTTCCAGCCGGCGCGGGCGAGCGCTTTTTGAATCGCAGGCACCGGCGCGGTGGTGAACTTTTGCGGCTCATGCGCGTGCGACGCTTGCGCGACCACGGTGGCAAGGATTTTCTTGCCCCGCTTCTCCGCATCGCCGCGGCGCATCAGCACGAGCGCGGCCGCCCCATCGGAAATGGCAGAGGCGTTGGCAGCAGTGACCGTGCCGTCAGGCGTGAAGGCTGGCTTCAGCGACGGGATTTTGTCCGGCTTGGCTTTGCGCGGGAGTTCGTCGGTGTCGAGCGCGCCGGTCTTCAATTCGATTGGCGCGATCTCGCGCTTGAAGCGGCCTTCAGCGGTAGCGCTTTGCGCGCGGCGGAGTGTTTCGAGCGCGTAGGCGTCTTGGGACTCGCGGCTGAACTGATACTCCTTGGCGGTTTGGTCGGCATAGACGCCCATGGCGTTGCCTTCGTACGCGTCTTCGAGGCCGTCGAGCGCCATGTGGTCGAAGAGTTTGTCGTGGCCGTACTTTTGGCCGCCGCGGTGCTTTTGCATGAGGAACGGAGCGCGCGTCATGCTTTCCATGCCGCCGGCGATGACGATGTCGCTTTCGCCGGAGATCAAAGCTTGGCGGGCCATGGCGACGGCTTGCAGGCCGGAGCCGCACATTTTGTTTAGCGTGACCGCTTGCGTGCCGTTATCGAGACCGGCTTTCAGCGCAGCTTGGCGGGCGGGGGCTTGGCCGAGGCCGGCGGAGAGCACGTTGCCCATGAAGATCGTGTCGGCGCTCTTGGCGCTCGCTTCCTTCATCGCGGCTTTGACGGCGACGGCGCCGAGATCGGGCGCGGAGAGGTTCGCGAGCTCGCCCAGCAAACCGCCCATGGGCGTGCGGGCCATGCCGACGATGACGATATCTTCTTGGCTCATTGTTGGGTGTTCCCTTCTTTACGGAGCACAATAAGCGTCGATGTGCCGTGCGCCAACAGGCGTCCGCGTGAATCGGTGAGCTTGCCTTCGGCGGTAATGATAGTGCGGCCCCGCGCGACGACGACGCCTTCGGCGCGGACAGGGCCGGTCGCGGGTGTGATCGCGCGCACGAAGTTCACTTTGGTTTCAACCGTCGTGTAGCCGACGCCGGGACCGAGCGTGGTGTGCGCGGCGCAGCCGGTGCAGCTATCGATCAATGTGAGCGCCCAGCCGCCATGGACAATGCCGAGCGGATTGAGGATGCGATCGCTTGGCTCGCCGATGAAGAGCGCGCGACCGTCGTCGACTTCAGCGAGAACGAACCCGAGCGTGATGGCGATCGAGGGCGGCGGATGATTGCCGGCCATCATGTAACGCAGGCCTTCGAGGCCGGACATGCTGAGCAATTTTTGGGCAGCGGCTTTTGGATCGAAGCGTTCGGTCTCGGCCATCTGGACTTGCCTTGCTTGTATATACAAGTATTGAGCTGGAGGTAGAACCGGGAGTGCGAAGCGTCAAGATGCCGAAACGTCAGCCTAAGATCGAGGCGCCGCCGATGATGATCGCGGCAGATGATGCGCCGCCGTGCCTCTATTTGCGGCTGCGTTTGGCGTCACGGCGGCTTTTGTCGCTGTACGAAGCGCGCATGGCTGCCAGCGGCGTGAGCATGTCGCAGTTCGGTTTGCTTGCGGGGATCGCGGAAGAGCCGGATTTGACGATGTCGCGGCTTGCAGAAATGCGTGAGTTATCGCCGTCGACGCTGACGCGGACGCTGCGGCCGATGGAAGATGCGGGTTGGGTTGAGGTGTTTGCGGATGGACGGCAGCGGCGCTTGCGGCTGACGCGCGAAGGGCGCGCGCGGTTGAAGGCGGCGTTTGCAGGCTGGAAGCGCGCGCAGTCTGAGGCCGTGGAGATCGTGTCGCCCCGGGATGTGGAGCGGGTGTTGCGGGCGACGGAGAAATTGCCGCTCTAGGCGACGAACTGAACGATGCGATCGATCACGCTGCGGTCCTGCGCGATCATGCGGTGGCCGAGGCCATCGCAGAGGACGAGTTCGGCGTTGGGCCATTGTTTGGCGATGACTTCGCCGTTTTGCCATTCGACGGCGTCGTCATCCATTGAGTGGAGCACGAGCGTTTCGATCGGGCTGGCGACTTCGGCGAGATCGAAGCTGGCGTGCAGGCCGGTTTCGGCTGCGTAGATCTCACGCGCGCGATGAACGACGTCCGGCGAGATGCCGCGCTCTTCGGCGAAATCGAACCAACGTTGGTTGCGGCCGCGCGGCGGTGCGATGAGCACGATGCGGCGCGTGGTGAAGCCGTTGATCAGCGCAAAGCCGGTGACGGGGCCGCCGAAAGAGTGCGTGACGACGCTGTCGATTGGGCCGAGTTGCGTGGCGACTTGTTGCATCACTGCGGATGCCAAGTATGGCGCGCAGCGATCGCCCTCCGAGAAGCCGTGGCCGGGAAGATCGAACGCGACGGATGCGATGCCGAGTTCAGCGAGCGCCGAGATGAGCGGGCTCCAGAGAGAGTTGTCGTCTTGCCACCCGTGCACGAGCAGCACCGCAGGGCCTTCGCCATGGCGCCAGGCGGCGATTTTGCCGGCAGGTGTTTCGATCTCATGTTGCCGCACGTCGCGGAGTGGTTCGGCGATGCGTTGGCGCGCGCGGCGCTTTGGCGTCATCACTTCTTTCAGCAATGCGTGCGCGTGTTCGTCGATGCTCATACTGCACCGTGATCATTCATCAGGCGACAACCAAGGCGCTCCAAATGCGCGCGAGCCGCTTCGTAATCCTGCTGAGAGATTTTCTCCGGGTTCCATGCGTAATCCAAATAGTCCTCGCCATTATTACGCAGCGCTGCGACAAACCCCGCTCCGCTACGTTCGCCGAAGCTGAATTGCCTTCCGTCGTGCATAACTTCTTGGTTCGTCAACAACCCACATAGAGCCACGGCCACGGCTTTGCGCTGCAGGTCCGATTTTAGGCTTTCGTCTGCAGCAAAGACGTCGAACAACGGCACAAGATGATCCCGCGGCAGAGCAACTGGTGTTGCGCACCTCTCAAACAGCACATCTTCTGGGCGCAGATCGAGAACACCGTGAATCAAAACGCCCTGTGGTGTGGCGTATCGAAACGTTCCGTTCATTCGCATGCCCGCATCAATGCGTACATTGCTGTCCCCCAACGCGCGCCAAACGTAGGACGGTCTACCTAAGGTCCATTGTACGATTGCGGGGCCATGTTGCGTGCACCAGTCGGTCTCGCCGCGCCAAATACGGTCAACAAATTCTCCGAGCGGCTTCGCATCGTGAGGAAGTATCGGTCCTCTTGGCGGCAATGGTTCAATCACGCGATGATTCCGTGCTCATGATCCAACCGCCGCCGAGGACGCGCGTGGAGTGCGGGTCGTAAAAGACGGCGGCTTGGCCTGGGGCTACGCCCTCTTCCGGCACGTCAAGCAAGACATGCCAGCCGGCGCCGATGCTGAGCTTTGCGGGAACCGGCGGACGCGTTGATCGAACGCGAACGAGAACCTTTCGGCCATTGAGTTCGTCCTCACTCGCCACAGCCTCGCCGATCCAGTTCACTTCTTTTAGCGCGATGCGCGTGACGCCGAGGTCTTCGCGCGCGCCGACGATGACGCGCTTGTTGGCGGCGTCGAGCTTCACGACGAAGAGCGGCTCGCCAGTGGCGATGCCGAGGCCGCGGCGTTGGCCGACGGTGAAGTTGATGATGCCGGTGTGCTCGCCCATGACGCGGCCATCGACGTGCACGATTTGGCCGGGCTCGATAGCGCCGGGGCGGAGTTTTTGGACGATGTCTTGGTACTTGCCGTTCGGGACGAAGCAGATGTCTTGGCTGTCCGGCTTTTCAGCGACGCGGAGACCGAGTTCGTTGGCGAGAGCGCGCGTTTCGCTCTTCGGCAAGCCGCCGAGCGGGAAGCGCAGATAGTTGAGTTGATCGCGCGTGGTGGCGAACAGGAAATAGGTTTGATCCTTGCTGGCGTCGGCGGCGCGGTGGAGTTCAGCGCCCTGCGCGCCTTCCATGCGTTGCACGTAGTGGCCGGTGGCGAGGCAATCGGCGCCGAGGTCTTCGGCGACGCGCTTCAGATCCTTGAACTTCACGGTTTGATTGCAACGCACGCACGGGATCGGCGTTGCGCCTGCGAGGTACGTGTCGGCGAAGTCTTCCATCACGGCGTGGCGGAAGCGGCTCTCGTAATCGAGAACGTAGTGTGGGAAACCCATGGCGTCGGCGACGCGGCGCGCGGCGTGGATGTCTTGGCCGGCGCAGCAGGCGCCTGGTTTGTTGACGGCGGCGCCGTGGTCATAGAGCTGCAGCGTGACGCCGACGACGTCATAGCCTTCGCGCTTCAGCATCGCGGCGACGACGGAGGAATCCACGCCGCCGGACATGGCGGCGACGACGCGGGTTTCGCTGGGCGGCTTTGCGAAGCCGAGTGAATTGAGTGTGCGCGCCTTTGGCGCGGCGTCGAGCATGGTCATCTTCTATCCCCTCCCGGATTCAAGGTCCGGAACGAAATTCAAGCTGGGGATATGACGCGGCAACTCCGACTTCGCAAGGCGATCAATGCGCGGGCAACGGCCCCAGCCTACCGAAGGCGGGCAAAATGCGTGTCCCGCCCGTTCGAGACGCTCAGGGCTCGTTGTGTTTGACGGCCTACAGGTACTTCAGAATGCTGAGCTGCGAGAGCTCGGCGAAGGTCTTGGCGGCGGCTTCGTACTGCGCCAGCAGCGTGTTGAGGCGGATCGAGACTTCGGCGAGGTCGGCGTCGGTTTGATCGCCAATCTCCTTGGTCAGTAGATCAGAGCGTGATTGCAAACGCGCGCGATCATCTTCGAAGCGCTGCTGCAACTGGCCGGTGCGGCCCTCTTCGGTCACGAAGTTCTTGGCGTGATTTTCGAGATCCGCCGCGACGTTTTCCAACACTGAGTTGTACGAGCCGGTCATTGGCGACCCGAGCGTGCCGCCGGCGCCGTCAAGGATGAATTTGACCTGGCGCAAAGTGTTGAACAGATCCGTCGAGAGTTCGGATGCCTTGGCGGCGACTTTGATAGGCTGACCATCGCCAAGGTCGATGACCTGATGGCGTGTCGCTTCGTCGAACAAGTCTTCCGGTTGCGTCGTCGTCGCCAGTTCATCGAGCGTTTTAATTTGCACGGGCGAGCCGCTTTGGCGTTCGCCTGCGAAGAGCGGCTGCCCGTTCCATGTTTCGTTCAGCGCGCCGAGGATGCTGTTGAACGCAAGCTCGAGTTCAGTGGAGATGCCACGACCGTCGTTAGCGCTGATTGCTTCGCGGATCGTCAGCGCCAAAGACTGCGTCGCGTCGGAGATTTGCCCAAGCGCGGCCCCTTGCACGCCGAAGCGCGCTTCCATTTGGTTGAGAACGGAAGCGCGCGAGTCGGTTTGCGCGCGCATGCTGGAGGCGCTGAGGATGCGGCCGGACGCTGCGCCAAAGCCTTGCAGCGAGTCGGCCTTTTTGGTGGACGCGATCTGCGCCTGTAAATTGCCGAGTTCGCTGGTGATGCGGCGAACATCCCCCTGCGAGCGGGTGAAGAAGCGAGCGTTGAGTGGTGTGCTTGCGGACATCTAATTCACTCTTAGCGGTAGCCGATAGTCATAAGCGTATCGAGCATATCGGTGGCGGCTTGAATCACGCGCGCGGCGGCGGCGTATGCGTTTTGATAGGTCGTCATTTTCATCAGCTCGTCGTCGATGCTGACAGATTCCATTTCGCCACGACGGTCAGCGGCGGCTGTCGCGACAGCGGCGGCGCCGGTGGCTTGGCGTTCGGCGTCACTTGCGAGACGCCCTGCTTCGCCGCCGAGACGCGAGGCGTAGGTGGCGAGCGTGCCGGTCTGCGCCGATAGCACGCCGGCGGCGCCGAAGCTCCGCATGGCGTCGCGCGCTGCAGCGAGCGCGTTGGCGCCGCGATTGTCACCCGCTTCGATAACCTTTGTGCCGAGCGTGACCGAAAGGTTTGGACGGCCGACGGCGAGGCGAGAGGTATTGTTGGCAATCAGTGCGTTGACGCCAACCTCGGTCGCGCGCCCGGCGGTGGCGGCAGAGTCGAGGCCGTTGAGTGCGGAGAATGCGACGCCTGTGTCGCCGCGCTGCGTAGAGTCATTGACGAGCGTGACATTGAAGGCCGCGTTCGGCGCGAAGGTGACCTGCCCCGTGCTCGAATTAAGTGAAAACGCGCCGTATTCGCCCAGACCGGTGCCGGTGGCGTTGAGCGCGGAGAGCAGATCATTCCATGTGGCGCCAGGGGCGGAAAGCGAGCCGCTGATGGTGATCGTGCGATCGGCGATGAAGCGCCCTTGCGTATCGCGGATCTGATATTCGATGACGCCATTGTCGGCGAAGCCGTGCTGGTCCGCGCCGCTTATGCCGCTTTCGAAGAAGAGCGGTGTCGGGCGCGAGACAAGATCATTTAGGCCGAAGAAGTGTGAAAAACCGCGCCCTGCCCGCATTGCCGGATCAGCGCTGTCCTGCTGAATGACGATGCCGCCGTTGTTAGACAAGTTGACGGACAGCACGCCGTTGGCGAACGAGGCGCCGCCAGACGGCGATTCAGCGCCGAGCGCAGTGTTCAGCGCGTCGACAAAGTCTCCGATCGTGCCGCCGCCAGCGAAGGAGACGGTGTTGGGCGGCGCTTCGGAGGTGATGGTCTGAGAATCGAAGTCGATGGTGAGGCGATCGCGAAGAATGCCGCCAGAATCCGTGACGGCGAGTGTCGCCGTGCCGGTGAAGTTGAGCGCATCCGTGCTCAGCAAGCCGGTCTGGCGCCCGGTCATCGATGAGACGGCCGGTGACGAGGCGTTTTCGTTGTGCACGGCGTTCATCGCATCAGCGAGAGCGCCGGCATAACCACCGAGAGCTTCAGCCAAACCCGGCAGATCGACATCGCGCGCTTGAAGCAGGCCCTTGATCGAGCCGCCGGTTATGGACGACTCGATATTGGTGTTCGAGCCGATCTCTTCGTTGAGCGTGATTACGCCGTGCGTGGCGTAAGGCGACGGGTTGGGCGTGTAGTTGATTTTCGCGGCCGTGACGCCGACGAGCAGAGCGCCGCCACCTGTGCGGATATGCGTGCTGCCATCTTCTTGCGGCGTCGCGCGCACATCCATCAGGCCGGACAATTGATCGATCAGCGCAGACTGCGCGTTTTCAGCTGAGCTGGTGTCGGAGCCGGTGCGCTTGTTGAGGCGGATCTCGTTGTTGAGCTCGGCAATGCGATTGATCAGGTTTTGCGCTTCAGAGACAGCCTCTCCGATACGCTCATCGGCTTCGCCGATCAGCTGCTGTACTGAATCGCCGATGCGATGAACTTCAGAATACGTCGCTTGCAGTGCGCCGACGGCGTTTGAGCGACGCAAGCTCGAAGACGGATCGACGCCAAGCTCGGTGAGCGCCGACCAGTATTCATCGACCATGCTGAACACGGACGAGGCGCTGGAGGGATCGCCGAAGGATTGTTGAGCGCGTGACAGCAAATCAGAACGCGCGGACGCGGAACTTGCGGCTGAGGCGGCGATGTAGCTGGCGGTGGTGAGGAATCTATCGGCGGCGCGCTTGACGCCAGTGACCTCAACGCCGGCGCCGGCGCCAATCTGGGTGCGCGGCGCGAGCGTCATCTCGGTGCGCACGTAGCCGGGCGTGTTGGCGTTGGCGATGTTTTGCGAAACGGTGGCGACGCCGGTTTGCGCGGCGCGGAGACCCGAGAGGCCCGCGAGGAGGACGCTGGTTAGGCCGACCATGGGCAGACTCCCGGCAAAAGGCGCCCGGCGCCCGGCGAAATCTGCCGGGCGCCTGCGGGCGCGCTATAGGCGCGTAGAGCGCTTCTAAGCGTTTGAAACAACACGCTTTCTCCCCACCTCCCGGCGCGAGCTGAACTGCTCACGCACAGGGGCGTCGGCGTTCACCACGCAAGGTCGGGGCCATTGTTAATCGCTCGGCAGAAGCTGCCGGGTGCGGCGGCGGAAATTGCCGTTTGAGGGGCGATGGGAGATGGGCGCGTCCAATTAGATGATTGTTTTTCCTCGCTTTTATCATGGTTAGCGGCGTGGCCCGAGGCTTGCTCGGGGTCGCGGGCTGGACGCGAGACAAGTCGCGGCCAGTGGGGGACCTTATGGATTTCGCACCGGAGCCAGTGCTCGACGCCTTTACGCCGCCGCCGATGCGGTCGGCGCCACGCGCGCCTGTCGCCGATGACAACGGTCAGACGTTTGGCGATCACCTGGACGCGGTGAAGGAGCCGCCGCCGGAACGCCTGGCGCCGCCGCAGCAGACTGAAGTGAAAGCCGAAGCGCCACGCGTCGAAGCGAAGGCGCCAGCGAACGAAGACACAGCAGACCACGACGAGACGATCGACCCCGAAACCGCGCTGCTCGGCGGGCCATTGCCGCCAGCGCCGCCGCCGATGGCAGCGCCGATCGCGGTGCAGATCGTGGCCTCGCAGCCGCAAGCTCAGCAACCGCAAGCACCGTCAGCAGATGCTGATCTGAATCTTGCGCCCGTGAGCGCGCCGGAAGCGCCGCCTCCGGTGGCAGCGCCACCTCAAGACGGCGTCCCCGCGCAAGCCGCGGATCAAAGCGCGTCGAACACTGGCAAGGGCGAAGCAGCGGCTGACGCACTGCCGCAGCAGCAAGCACAACCGACCGCGCCGCAGGCGCAGACGGCGCAAGCGCCTGTCGCGGCGCCGCAGATTCCGTTGGTGCAAGCGGCTCCTGTCACGAACCAGCCAGCGCCGGAAGTGCTGCAGCAGGCGATCGCCGCCACCACTGGCCCTGCCCCACAAGCTGCGGCGCAAACGACGAACGCGCCGCGCGTGAGCAAGGATGGAAAGCAGCAGGTTGAAGCTAAAGCGGCTTCGACCAGCGGCGAGATCAAGAGCGATGCGCCAGCGAACGCGAAGGTCGTTGCGCCGAAAGCCGCCAACGAAGGCGGCGGCGTGAAGGCTGAAGCCGCGCCTGTGTTGGCGACGCAGAGCAATGCGCCTGATAGCGCGCAGCTTACGCAGACGAACACTTTGGCGACCACCACCTCACATGCGTCTAGCCACGTGCAGCACGCGGCGGCAGAGACCGGCGCGCAACGCGCAGCCCCGGTGGCCGCACAAGTGGGACGCGAGATCGTTCGCAAGTTCTCGGGCGGCAACACCAGCTTCGAACTGAGGCTTGATCCCGCGGATTTAGGCCGCGTCGAAGTTCGCATGGAAGTCTCGCGCGATAACCGCGTGACGGCCGTGATCACCGCCGACAATCCCCAAGCGCTGACCGAGCTTGCGCGCAACGCGCGGGATCTCGAGCAGCAATTGCAATCGGCCGGACTCCAACTCAGTGATAACGGGCTCTCGTTTGACCTGCGCCAAGGCGCGCAAGGCGGCGAGAACGACGGCCAGCGAGAGCCAAATGCGCGCGGCGACAACAACGCCGCCGCACAACAAGAACAACAAGCAGCGCCCGTGGCGCGACCGATCGGTTACGAGCGGTGGCGTGGCGTGCGCGTAGATCTGATGGTTTGAGGACTAAGCGATGGCTGTCTCAGGCATTGATGTCACTGCAACGACTTCGGAAGCGGCGAACTCTCGCACGCGGCTTTCGGACAATTACGACACGTTTCTCGTGTTGTTGACGGCGCAGTTGCAAAACCAAGATCCGCTCGCCCCGATGGACTCGACGCAGTTCACGCAACAATTGGTGCAGTTCAGCCAGGTCGAGCAGCAAATCCGTACAAACGAGCAGCTTGAAGGCTTGGCTGGTCAGTACAATGCCGCCGCCGCCGGCGCCGCCCTCTCCTATCTCGGCAAAGACGCAATCATTTCCGCGAACCAGACTTATCTCGCGGGCGGTGCGGCCAATTGGGCGTATCGTCTGCCGGAGGCTGCGACGGAGATGACAGTCTCAGTCAAAGATATGCAGGGCCGCACGGTCTATTCGTCAACGACAGAGGCGCGGGGCGCAGGCGAACATTTGTTTACATGGAATGGCACCAGGAGCGACGGCAGTACGGCCGCCGACGGCGTCTATCAAATTGTCATCGACGCGAAGAATTCAGCGGGCACATCGCTGACTCCGACCGTCACCGTTCGGGAAACTATTATGGGCGTAGACTTCACTGGAGCCTCGCCTGTCGTCATCACGCCTTCGGGCACACGCGATTTGAGCACCATTCGCTCGGTGCTCGAGAACGGCTGAGAACAAACGCGTCCGCCGAATGCGGATGCTGCTACAACGCGCAGAAGCGCTCCATCAGTAACACTATTCTTATGCCGCGTTCGGTGGGACGCACGCGGCGATGGAGCTGGGACACATGTCTATTTATACCGCATTGCGTGCGGGCGTTTCTGGCCTCACCGCCAACTCAAGCGCCCTCGCCGTTATTTCTGACAACATCGCCAACGTGAACACGGTTGGCTACAAGCGTTCAGGCGTCGACTTCTCAGCGCTAGTCAACGCGCAGAACTCGAACACGACCTACAACGCCGGCGGCGTGCGGCCGCTGACGCGTCAGCAGATCGCGCTGCAAGGGTCGCTCGAGCAAACGCGCTCCTCGACCGACTTGGCGATCTCGGGCGACGGCTTCTTCATCGTCTCGAGCAACAACCAGCAGCTTTCGAACGGCGGCTCGGTGCTGTTTACGCGCGCCGGCTCGTTCACGATCGACGCCGATGGCTACATGGTCAACGCGCAGGGATTGTTCTTGCAAGGCTGGCCGGTCGGCAGCGACGGCAGCGTCACCTCCTCCCCGACATCGCTGTCGGCGATCGAGCCGATCAACATTTCGGGCGTCGGCGGTTTGGCTGAACCAACGGCCAATGTTGGTCTCAACGCGAACCTGAATTCAGCGCAGACTGACTACGCCAACGCCCAGGGCGCCTATGACGTTGGCGATCTCGCCAGCGGCACGATCACGCCGCACTTTGAAAGCTCGCTGGAAATCTATGACAGTTTGGGCGCGGCGCGCACGGTCGCGTTCGGCTTCCTGAAAACCGGTCCGAACACGTGGCGCGTGGAAGCCTATGCGCGTCCGAACTCCAACATTACTGGCGGTTCGGGCACCGGCGGCCTGCTGGCCGCAGGTATCGTCACCTTCAACACGGACGGCACAGTCGCCAGCGTCGCGCCACACGGCACGAGCTCAACCGCGCAAGACATCGACAGTACGTTCACGATCAACTGGGCGGCGCCGACTGGCGCGAGCGCACAAGACATCGATCTCGATCTGAGCACGGGTATGACCCAGTTCGCCAAAAGCTTCGGCGTTACCTCGGTGACCGCTGACGGCGTGCCGCCAGGCGACCTCGTCGGGCTTGTGCTCGAAGGCGATGGCATGTTGACGGCGCAATTCTCGAACGGCCGCGCGCGGGCGCTCTATCAGATCCCGCTGGCGACGTTCTTGAACCCCAATGGCCTTGCTGCTGACCAAGGCGGCGCGTTCCGCACGACCCTGCAATCGGGCCTCTACAACATCAACTCGTCAAACGCCGGCGGCGCAGGCCGGATCGTTTCGGGCGCGCTCGAAGCTTCGAACGTCGACCTCGCGACTGAATTCACGAACCTCATCACGACGCAGCGCGCCTACTCTGCCGCATCACGCATCATCACAACTGCGGACCAGATGCTGGAAGAGCTTTTGATGATCAAACGATAGGTTGAAACGTGCCTCGGATAAGAAATGAGTAAGAGACTCATGTTCTAATTCGAGACACGCTTCTTTTCCCAATTCCCTGTGCGTCTTAGCCGTTTCTTTAGCGATCCGAGTTATGTTGGGTTGCTAAGAAGGAGAAAGGCGCATGCAGAAGCAACGCCGATATGATGGGGTGGTGATGGGTCCCGACGGGAATCCCCTCACTTTGGACGATCTGCCGGCACCGGGAACGACCCGTTGGGTCATTCGCCGTAAGGCAGAAGTTGTCGCTGCGGTTCGCGGCGGCCTGCTCACGATGGAAGAAGCCTGCCAGCGCTACGGCCTCTCGGAAGAAGAGTTCGAAGCTTGGAAGAAATCCATCGAAAAGCATGGCCTCCCTGGCTTGCGCACCACGCGCATCCAGCACTACCGCGCGGCCGGCGTCTAACAGACGCCCGGCTGCTCCGGCGGCAATCGATCTGTAAGTACCAAGGCTTTCAAAGGCCCCCGTCTCCCCGGCGGGGGTCTTTGCGCGTCTGGAGCTAACTGTGATCTCCAACGTGGTTAACGCTTGTTTCACTAGCGGCCCGGCAAATTCTGCCGACCGGTGAGAATTGCCCAGTGATTCTGGGTGCTCTCTTCGTGCGTGCAGAGGGCTGGCGTGAACTTTACTCAACTACTCTTGAAGGCCGGACCTACGCGCTTGTTCGCGATGCTTGGCATCGCGGCGGTCGTCGCCGCCCTCCTCTTCACGCTCGTCTTCCGCATCGGCGGCGAGCCGAAGGCGCTTCTGTTTGCCGGCGTCGAGACCCGCGAGATGGCGGAGATCACGCAACGGCTCGAGGCGGCGGACATCCCGTATGAGATCCGCGAAGACGGCGGCTCTATCTATGTCACGCGCTCGCAAGTCTTCAATGCGCGCATGATGCTTTCCGCTGATGGCCTGCCCTCGCGCGGCTCGATCGGGTACGAGATTTTCGACCAGCCGGATGCACTGGGCCAGACGCAGTTTCAGCAGAACATAAACCGCCTGCGCGCCCTTGAAGGTGAGTTGTCGCGGACGATTGGCTCGCTTGATGGGGTGAAGTCGGCGCGCGTTCACTTGGTGCTGCCCGAACGACAACTGTTTTCGCGCGACGCAGAGCAGCCAACGGCTTCGATCGTCATTCAATTGCGCCGCGATGAGCTGACGGCGGGCCAGGTGCGGGCGATCCGGAACTTGGTTGCGAGCGCAACGCCAGGCCTCAGCGCCAATCGCGTAACTATCGTTGACGAAACAGGCCGCCTGCTCGCTGCAGCGCAATCTGGCGAGGACGGCGCGGCGGACGGCATCGATGCGCGCCAGGTCGCCACTGAAGATCGCATTCGCCGCACGGTGACCGACATCGTTGAAGGCATTGTCGGCCAAGGCAACGCGCGCGTGCAGATCACGGCCGAGATGGATTTCAACCGTGTCAGCGAAACCCGGCAGACGTTCGATCCTGAAGGCCGTGTCGTGCGCTCGACGCAAACGTCCGAAGAGACAGGCCGCAGCGGCGAGCAAGCGCGCGGGACGACTGCAGGCGCCAACGTCCCCGACGCCAACGCCAGCTCGTCGCAGAACGGCCCGCAGAACGAGAACAACCAGAGCTCTGAAACGGTCAACTATGAAATCTCGAACACGACGCGCACGGAAGTGAGCGAAGGTGGGCGCGTTCGCAGATTGTCGGTCGCTGTCGCGGTAAACGGTACGATGACGCCAGGCGCTGACGGCGCTGCCGCGACGTATACGCCGCGCTCAGCGGAAGATATGCAACGGCTGACCGCGCTTGTGAGATCTGCGGTCGGGTTCAATCAAGAGCGCGGTGACGTCGTTGAGGTCGTGAACACGCAATTCGCCAGCCTCACGCCAGGCAACGAAGCTGCGGCTGCGCCGGGCATGTTCGACTTCCTCGGCAATCTTGATGTGATGCGGATCGTTGAGATCGTTGCGTCGCTCATCGCTGCGCTTGCGTTTGTGTTCTTCGTGTTGCGTCCGCTGGTGGGCGGTTTGATCCGCGGCGGCGCGAATGCTGGCGCTGTGCCCGCCTTGCCGGGCCCTCTCGGCAGCGGTGGTGGTGGCGGCGTGGCGGCCGCGCTGCCCGCGCCAGATGCCGCAGCGATCGACGCCGGCATCGACATCGCCCAGATCAACGGCCGCGTGCGCGCGTCGTCTGTAAAGAAAGTGGCCGAAGTCGTCGAACAACACCCGGATGAATCTGTTCAGATCATTCGCGGCTGGCTGAACAACGCGTAACGCCGATGAACGCCCTCACCCGCCCTTCTCCCACTGAGGTCCAAACGGCGACGCCCGCCGTTGATCTGTCGCGCTATAGCGGGCCGGAGAAGGCCGCGATCATCCTCATGGCGCTTGGCGAAGACGCCAAGAAGCTATGGTCGGTGATGGATGAGGAAGAGATCAAAGAAGTCTCCCAGGCGATGGCCTCGCTTGGCATGGTTCCTTCCGCGGTCGTCGAAGCTTTGGTGATCGAATTTATCAATCGGCTTTCCGGCGCAGGCTCGATCATGGGCTCGGTCGAACAGACCCAGCGCATGCTGATGCAAATCCTGCCGAAGGAAAAAGTCGACACGCTGATGGAGGAAATCCGCGGTCCGGCGGGTCGCAACATTTGGGACAAGCTCGCGAACGTGCACGAAAGCGTGCTCGCGAGTTATCTGAAGAATGAATATCCGCAGACTGTCGCAGTGGTGCTGGCGAAGATCAGGCCTGAGCACGCAGCGAAGGTGCTAGCTGAGTTGCCGCAGGATTTTGCGGCCGAGTGCATCATGCGCATGCTGGCGATGGAGCCGGTGCAGCGCGACATCCTCGAAAAAGTCGAGACGACGCTGCGCACGGAATTCATGTCAAATCTGGCGCGCACCTCGAAGCGCGACAGCCATGAGCTGATGGCGGACATCTTCAACAATTTCGATCGCCAGACAGAGTCGCGCTTCATGGGCGCGCTTGAAGGCAAGAGCAACGAAAGCGCCGACCGCATTAAGGCGCTGATGTTCGTGTTTGAAGATCTCGGCAAACTGGATTCCGGCGGCATCCAAACCCTGCTTCGCGCTGTCGACAAGGCTGACCTCGCGCTTGGCCTCAAGGGCGCGTCCGACACGCTGCGCAATCTCTTCTTCTCGAACATGTCCGAACGCGGCGGCAAGTTGCTGAAGGAAGACATGGCGTCGATGGGCCCGGTGCGCCTGAAGGATGTCGACGCCGCGCAGACGCGCATGGTGGCCACTGCGAAAGAGCTATCGGCGCGCGGCGAGATCGTGCTGTCGGACGGCAAGTCAGAAGATGAGTTGATCTACTGATGAGCAACATCCGCAAATATGCATTCGACACCGAGTTCTCCGCCGATGGAGAGATCATGCGTGAA
This sequence comes from Alphaproteobacteria bacterium, assembly GCA_026400735.1. Taxonomy (GTDB): domain Bacteria; phylum Pseudomonadota; class Alphaproteobacteria; order Caulobacterales; family Aquidulcibacteraceae; genus Vitreimonas. The sequence goes on from JAPLOL010000016.1 coordinate 25,588, forward strand.
CCGCCGAAGCGGATCACGCCAGAAGAGGTGCAAGCCGCAAACAATGACGGCTACGCGCGCGGCAAGGACGACGCGACGGCGCAAGCCGAGCGACGCACAGCGGCGGCGCTCGAAGCCATCGCCGATGCCGCCTCCGCTGTGTTGACGCGCCTGAATGCGGAAAGCCAATCGATGCGCGCGGAAGCTGCGCGTGTGGCGATGGCCGCGGCGCAAAAAATCGCAGGTGCGGCGCTGGATAGCTTTGGCATCGAGCGCGCGGCGCAGGCGATAGAGGCGGCGATGGATACGCTACGCCATCAGCCGCGCCTGGTTGTGAAGCTGCCCGCGGACATCGCCGAGCAACTAAAGCCGCGGATTACCGAGATGTGTGAAACGCACGCATACGCGAGCGCGGTGTTGGTGCGCGCAGAACCTGGATTGAAGACAGGCGAAGTGGTGATCGATTGGTCCGATGGCGTGATCGCCATGGACCCTACTGACGCGGCACGACGCATTGAAGACTTGATCGACGCCGCGCTAGCGGCGCCACACGAGGCGCACTCATGAGTGATCTGAAGCTCGACGAATTCCAACCGACGCCTGACGGCGGGCTCCCCTCCGACGGCGCCGAACGCAGCGCGGCCGATTTGGCGGCGGTCTATGATGTGCCCGTGCACATTCAGGCGGTGCTCGGGCGCGCCAATATGGAAGTTGCCTCGCTGCTGCGGCTGAACCGCGGTTCTGTGATCGAACTCGACCGGAAGGTCGGCGAAGCGATCGACATTTACGTGAACAACCGTTTGGTCGCGCGTGGCGAGGTCGTCGTTGTCGACGAACGGCTCGGCGTGACCATGACGGAAATCATCAAAGACGGCGACACCGCCTAAACGCGGCTGCGCAGGAGAACGGAAATGCGTCTACTCATCGTCGGCCCGCTCGGAGGACAAATCTCCGCCGCCACGAAGATCGCCATGGGGCTCGGCGCCAAGGTTTCGCACGTCGACACGATCGAGCAAGCGACCGGCGCGTTGCGCGCTGGACGCGGCGCAGATTTGTTGATGGTGGATGCGCGATTGGATATCGCGGCGCTGATCATTGCCAACGAGGCTGAGCACATCGTGGTGCCGATCGTGGCGGCGGGCGTTGGCGTCGATCCGATGATCGCGGCCAAATCGATCCGCGCCGGCGCGCGCGAATACATCTCGCTGCCGCCGGATGCGGAGTTGATCGCGGCGGTGCTTGCGGCGGTATGCGATGACGAGCGCCCGTTGATCGCGGCGGATGCTGCAATGAAGCAAGTGGTGACGCTTGCCGATCAGATCGCAGGCTCGGATGCGTCGATCATGATCACGGGCGAAAGCGGCGTCGGCAAGGAAGTGCTGGCGCGCTACGTGCACAAGAAGTCGAAGCGTCACGATAAGCCGTTTATCGCCGTGAATTGCGCTGCGATCCCGGAGCAGCTCTTGGAGTCTGAACTGTTCGGGCACGAGAAGGGCGCGTTTACCGGCGCAGTGGCGCGACGGATAGGCAAGTTCGAGGAAGCAGAAAGCGGCACGCTGTTGCTGGACGAAATCTCAGAAATGGATCTGCGGCTGCAGTCAAAACTGCTGCGTGCCCTGCAGGAGCGCGTAATTGATCGCGTCGGCGGCGCAAAGCCAGTGCCGGTGAATATTCGTATCCTGGCGACGTCGAACCGCGATCTGCATGCAATGGTGCGCGCGGGCGAGTTCCGCGAAGATTTGCTTTATCGCTTGAACGTCGTGAATTTGCGTATTCCGCCGCTGCGTGAGCGTCGCGAAGACATGGCGGCGTTGGCGCAATTCTTCATCGAGAAATACGCGCGTTCGAATGGGCGCCCTGCTCAGCGCCTTTCAAAAGATGGCCTGGCGCAAGTGATGGAGCATAGGTGGCCGGGTAACGTGCGCGAGCTGGAGAACGCGATGCACCGCGCGGTGCTGCTGGCGAACGGCGAAGACGTCGGCGCTGATGCGATACGCGCGCCCGATGGCGCCCCGGTTGGGCATCGCGACTCAACAGGCGAAGCGATCGAAGCGGCGCAGGTGGCCGCGCGCAATCTTGTTGGACGCACGGTCGCGGAAGTTGAGCAGGATCTGATCCTGGAAACGCTGACGCATTGCCTGGGCAACCGCACGCATGCAGCAAATATTCTGGGCATTTCGATCCGCACATTGCGCAACAAGCTGAAGCAATATTCGGACGAGGGTCTGCGCATTCTGCCGCCGCCGACTGGGCAAGCGGCCTGAGCTAAACCATGACCGACGCAGCACAGCCGCAGGGCTCTGATCTTTCATTCGGTGTGCTGCGTGGCTTTGTCATGCGCGGCGAGATCGGCCTTGCGGTCGGCGTGCTTGGCATTCTGGCGATCATGCTGGTGCCGCTGCCGGCGGTGCTGCTCGACTTCCTGCTGGCGATCTCGATCATCCTCTCGATCCTGGTGCTGATGACAGCGCTGATGATCAAGAAGCCGCTGGAATTTACAGCTTTTCCGTCGGTGCTGTTGTTGGCGACGCTGTTCCGACTGGCGCTCAACATTGCATCGACACGCCTCATTCTATCGGGCGGGCAATCCGGCGAGCATGCGGCCGGCGAAGTGATCGCAGCATTCGCGCAGTTCGTGATGGGCGGCGAGTTCGTGATTGGCGTGATTGTGTTCGCGATCCTGGTGATCGTGAACTTCGTCGTCATCACGCGGGGCTCTACGCGTATCGCCGAGGTCGCGGCGCGCTTCACCTTGGACGCGATGCCCGGCAAGCAGATGGCGGTCGACGCCGATCTATCGTCTGGCTTGATCAACGAGCAACAGGCGCGTGAACGCCGCAAAGCGCTGGAAGACGAAAGCTCGTTCTTCGGGGCCATGGACGGCGCGTCCAAGTTCGTGCGCGGCGACGCAATCGCCGGCTTGTTGATCGTGTTCATCAACATTATCGGCGGCATCATCATCGGCACCATGTCTCACGGCATGGACTTCGCCGAAGCCGGCAGGACCTACACACTGCTGACCGTCGGCGACGGATTGGTGACGCAAGTCCCAGCGCTCATCATCTCCGTCGCCGCCGGTTTGCTCGTGACCAAAGCCGGTATTGATGGCGCCGCCGATAAGGCTCTCGCGAAGCAATTGGCATCGTATCCGGTTGCGCTTGGCGTTGTGTCGGCGTGTTCGTTTGGCGTGGGCGTGCTGCCGGGCATGCCAATACTGCCATTCTTCATTCTGTCGTTTGCATCAGGATTGCTTGCGTGGCGCTTGCGGCAGGCGAACCAGGCGTCGCTCAAGGCCGCGGCTGAGGCGCCGCCGCCTGCGCCGGCGGTTGAAGAGACGCCGCAATCGTCGCTGGCCATGGACGATGCGCGCATCGAGATCGGCTTTGCGCTACTGCCGCTCATCAACGACGTGCAAGGGCGCCGCCTCACCGATCAGATCAAGGCGCTACGCAAGACGTTGGCGCAAGACTACGGCTTCGTGATGCCGAGCGTGCGCATCTTGGACAACGTGCAATTGCCGGCTGACGCATACGCGATCCGCATCCGCGAGATGGATGCAGGCGAAGGCAAGCTGAAGATGGGCCATCTGCTTGCGATGGATCCGACCGGCGCGGGCGTCGCATTGCCTGGTGAAGCGGTGAAAGAACCGGCGTTCGGGCTTGATGCGAAGTGGATTGACGAGCGCGCACGTGAAGAGGCGAGCTTCCGCGGTTACACGGTTGTTGATCCCGCGACAGTGCTCGCGACGCACCTCACCGAAGTGATCAAAGAGCACATGAGCGAGCTGCTCACGTTCTCGGAAGTGAAGAAGCTGGTGAAAGAGCTGCCGAAGGATACGCAGACGCTGCTCGACGATGTCGCGCCGGCGCATATCTCTTGGTCGGGCGTGCAGCGTGTGTTGCAGAACTTGCTGAAGGAGCGCGTTTCGATCCGCGACCTTGGCGCGATTGTGGAAGCCATCGCGGAAGCGGCGCCTGCGATGCACGATTTGGTGCTGATCACCGAGCACGTGCGCGCGCGCCTGGCGCGTCAGATTTGCTATCAGCACCGCAATCCGACTGGCGCGCTGCCAATCCTGACGCTGTCTCCGAATTGGGAGTTGGCGTTTGCTGAAGCGCTGATTGGTGAAGGTCAGCAACGGACGTTGGCGCTGGCGCCTTCGAAGCTGCATGACTTTGTCGCTGATGTGCGCACGGCGTTTGAGAAGTCAGCGCAGCAAGGCGAGACGCCGGTGCTGCTCACCTCCCCCAACATTCGCCCGTTCGTGCGCTCGCTGATCGAACGATTCCGGCCGAGCACGGCTGTGATGGGGCAGTCTGAGGTGCACGCGAAGGTGCGCTTGAAGGCGATGGGGCAGGTCTAGCGATCTTGGTCGAGCGCTTGCTCAATGGATTCGTACAAGCGTTGGACTCGGCGCGATCCAGCGTCTTGATACTGGCACAGCGACGGATTGCTCGCACCAACGGAAATTAAGCGTCCTTCCACGATCATGGCGACGTCCACGACATCTCCGTCGACGACATTACATGAGAACGACCGCTCGTTGTCATCGGTGAGGTCCGCGGCCGCGGCAAATATTCGACGTGTGTTCACGACAACGGTTCGCGCCGAATTCTCGTGCCGGTCGTGACGATAGACAGTGACAGCTCCGGGCCGAACTGCATATGCGCGCACCGTGCCAGACATCAGATCCTGCTGACGCAAACGGACCTCCATCGCTCCCCCCACCTCTAGAGGTGGCAAGACATCGAACTTTGATGCGCATGAAGCGACGCAGAGCGCGATCAGGCAGGTCGATGCGAGTCTCGGGATACACTGCAACACCAGCGTCACACTCGTTAGCGTTTGGACACTCAGATTCTCTGTAATTAAGGGTACGTTTACCAAAACGTCCAGTGGCGCTAAGACCTCAGCAATCGTTACGCGCGCATACCGGATGCATGACAGGCGCTAACGCCATTGATCAGCCGCTGCCGCGCACACGCGCGGCGCCGGTCTATGCGATCGCCTCCGGGAAAGGCGGCGTCGGCAAGACGTGGCTGTCCACGATGCTTTCGATTGCGTTCGGGCGCGCGGGCCAGCGCGCGCTTTTGGTCGATTGCGACCTTGGGCTTGCCAACGTTGACGTGCAGCTGGGCGTGCGGCCGACGGCCGATGTGCACTCTGTGGTGCGCGGCTTCCTCGAATTAGAGTCCGCGGTGACGCCTGTGATGGGCGGCCCTGGACGCAACGGCGGCTTCGATCTGATCGCCGGCCACTCGGGCTCAGGCGCGCTGGGCGCGGTGAAGCTCGAAGAAGTGGCGCGCATCGCCAATGGTTTGACGCGGCTGACGCCGCACTATGATCGCGTGATCCTGGATCTTGCCGCGGGCATCGATCCGACGGTGCTGCGCTTTGCGCGCGCTGCTGATCGCTTGATCCTGGTGACGACGGAAGAGCCCACTGCCCTCACCGACGCCTATGCGATGGTGAAGCTGCTGCGCCTGCAAGGCTCGCAGCTGGTGCCGTGGGTAATCGTGAACATGGCCGAGAACCGCGTCAAAGGGCGCAAGGTGTTCGATCAGTTCTCGCTGGCGTGTAACGAATATCTTGGCTTCAAGCCGAAATTCGCAGGCGCGATCTCGCGCGATCCGCGTGTACCGGACTCGATCCGCGCGCAAACGCCGCTGCCAACGCGTCACCCGCAGTCGCAGGCGTATGAAGACGTGATCCGGATCGTTGAGACGCTTAACGCCGGCTAGGCAGCCGACGGCATTTTGCTGAGCACGATCGTAAGCGAGGCCGCGAAGGCGGCGGCAAGCCAAAGCGATTGCAATCCGATCCAGCCGTAGATGAGCGCGCCAAGAGTTGCGCCGAGTGCGAGGCCGCTCCACAGCAGAGCGTATGGGATCCAATCCCAGTGATTTCCTCCGGTGAACGCTGCAGCGAGACGTTGACCCATACGGACGAGCGTTCCCGTCATGTAAGTGACGCCGATGCTGACCTCCCCTTCACGAACGAAGGCGCCGTTCATTGCGCCCATCGCGATCGCTAATAGCGCAATCGCAATGCCGGGCGCTCCCCCGCTCGCGAGCAACGCAGCGAGTGAAAGCAAAGCAGTCACGCACGCCAGGACGCGCACGCCGCCGGTGTGATCGCCACGACGATTGATCAGCGCGCCGAGGATGACGCCAAGCACGAAGATGGCGATGAGGCCGCCGGCAAGGCGCGCGGCATCAAAATTCGACGCCAACCCCACGCCCAAACGGGTGGAATTGCCGCTCATGAATGAGACGAAATAGCCACCGAGATGAACGAACGCGTTAGCGTCGGCGAAGCCCGCCAACATCGACAATGCGGCGGCGAAGACCCAGTAGCGGCGCCGATAGCGGAGCATCGGATTAGCGATTTATGCGCGCGGCGCGGAGCGTTGCGAACTCATCCAGCTCGGCGTCTTCTCGCTTTTCGCGCCTCACCTTCTCGCGCTGCTCTTCAAGCTCGATCAGGCGTTCGAACTTGCGCACTTCGGTGTGCGCTTCGGCGATAAGCGAGCGGAGTCGTTCGGTTTCTTGGCCGATGAGGACGCGCTCAGCGTCAAGGGCTTTGCGGATAGCGATCGCCGCGACCGCGTAGCCGCCGTAAGCGCGCGCGGATTCGTAGTCGCGCTGGGCCAGCATTTGCTCGTTGCGCAATGTTTGTTCGTGGCCGTGGATGCGCTGGACGACGTTGGCATCCTTGGTGACTTGATCAGCCAGCGCGCGGCGCAGGGTTTCGAGGTCACGTTCCGCGAGCTTCAGGAGAGTGCGAAACGCCTTCATCCTAGCGCGTCTTCAAGCATGCCGAAACTTTCGGCGAGCGTGGAGTGTTCGTCGCGGAGCTGCGTCAGCACGCGCTCAATGGCGGGTCGGACGCGGATGGCTTCGTCGACCTGTGGATCTGCGCCGGCTTTGTAGGCGCCGATGCGGATAAGTTCTTCCATTTCGCCGTAGAGGCTGAGCGCTTCGCGCGCGCGTGCGACGAGCGCGTTCTCTTCGGCCGTGTGGCACATCGGCATGAGACGCGAGATCGACTTCAGCACATTGATCGCGGGATAGCGGCCGCGCTCGGCGATGCTGCGCTCCATGACGATGTGGCCATCGAGGATACCGCGCACGGCGTCGGCGATCGGTTCGTTGTGATCGTCGCCATCGACAAGCACAGTGAAGAGCGCGGTGATCGAGCCCTGCTCGCCTTCGCGGCCGGGGCCAGCGCGTTCGAGCAGCTTCGGAAGCTCGGCGAAGACTGAGGGCGTGTAACCTTTGGTGGTCGGCGGTTCGCCGACGCCGAGGCCGATTTCCCGCTGCGCCATCGCAAAGCGCGTGACGGAGTCGACTAGCAGCAGAACGTCCTTGCCTTCGTCGCGGAAGTGTTCGGCGACAGCGCAGGCCATGTGCGGCGCAAGGCGGCGGCGGGCGGCGCTTTCGTCCGAAGTTGCAACGACGACGACAGAGCGGCGGCGGCCCTCCTCGCCCAGCGTATCCTCGATGAATTCCTTCACCTCGCGGCCGCGTTCGCCGACGAGGCCGATAACGATGACGTCGGCATTGGCGCCACGGGCGAGCATCGACATCAGCACGGACTTACCGACGCCGGAGCCGGCGAAGACACCCATGCGTTGGCCACGGCAGAGCGCGGCGAAGATGTTGATGGTGCGGACGCCGACATCGAGACGGCCGCCGACGCGGGCGCGATCATGTGCGGATGGCGGCGCAGCGCGCACTGGCGTTGGCTTCAAGCCATTCGGCAACGGCCCCTCGCCGTCCACAGGATTGCCGAAGCAATCGATGACGCGGCCGAGCCACGCTTGTGATGGGCGCGCCATTGGCGATGCGCCTTCGAGCACCACACGCGCACCTGGTCTGATGGCTTCGATGGAATCGTACGGCGCGATCAGCGCGCGATCTCCACGGAACCCTACGATCTCTCCACGCACCGAAGCGTGGCCGAAAATCGTCACCCGCGCGCCGAGCGCGAGCGCTTCGACGGGGCCGGTCACTTCAACGAGTGCGCCAGACAAACCCGTCACGCGCCCTTCGAAACGGCGCGGGTCGAGTGCATGAATCTCTTCAGCAAGCTTAGAAAGAAGTGACGGCATCGCGTGTGCGAGATTCCTCCACACTTCTTTCAGCCGTTATGGTGAATCAAAACCTAACGCGCTGCGCTTGGTTTATGCGGCTCATCCTGTTGCCGATTCAAAATCAACGGCTTGTGCTTGATTTTTCTTCAGCATCTAGCGCTTGCCGCCAGACTCGAATGCTGATTCACACGTCTTAACGGAGCTGATTAGGGGCGGGTCGAGGCAATCAACGGCGCGATAACGGTACTGAATCGTTGCGCCGTTAATACTTCTTACAGAGTTGATAGCGATTCTGTGGATTAACGTTGCCGAGGCCTTGCGCCAGCGGGGAGCATTACATGCGAGTCTTGTTGATCGAAGACGATAGCGCCACAGCGCAGGGTATCGAACTGATGTTGAAGTCAGAGGGCTTCAATATCTACTCGACCGACCTGGGCGAGGAAGGCATCGATCTGGGCAAGCTCTACGATTACGACATCATCGTACTCGACCTGACGCTGCCCGACATGCACGGCTATGACGTGCTGAAGCAGCTCCGGGTGGCGCGGGTGAACACCCCCATCCTGATCCTCTCAGGCACCGCCGACATCGACACGAAGGTCCGCGGCCTCGGCTACGGCGCCGACGACTACATGACCAAGCCCTTCAACAAGGACGAACTGATCGCGCGGATCAACGCGATCGTCCGCCGCTCGAAGGGCCACGCTCACTCGGTCATCAAGACGGGCGACATCGTCGTCAACCTTGATGCGAAGACGACTGAGGCGCACGGCCAACGCGTCCACCTGACGGGCAAAGAATACCAAATGCTGGAGCTGCTCTCGCTCCGCAAAGGCACGACGCTGACGAAAGAGATGTTCTTGAACCATCTCTATGGCGGCATGGACGAGCC
>JAPLOL010000017.1 GCA_026400735.1 Alphaproteobacteria bacterium
CGTCAGCGCGTAGTCCTGCACCGGTTCTTCAACGAAGGAATTGTCCGGTTGGCGTACGCGGCGTTGGTAGGAGAAGGCAAAGACTGGCTCAATGCCTGACGAGGTATTGCCTGCCAGCAGCGAAATGGTGCCGGTGGGCGCGATTGTGGTGAGGCAACCGTTGCGCAGACCGTGTTCCGCAATCATCGCGCGCGTGTCGGCATCGAGCGACGCGAGCATGGGGCGCTCAAGGAGGGCCGACTCATAGGCCGGGAAGGCTCCTTTCTCCGCGGCGAGTTCGGCAGAGGCGCGGTAGGCGGCGGTCCGGATCGTGTCGAGCCATCGACGCGTAAGCGCCACACCATCGACCGCGCCGTAACGCGCGTTGCAGAAAATCAGCGCGTCGGCAAGCCCTGTGATGCCGAGACCAATGCGCCGTTTGGCCTTGGCCTCTATTTCCTGTTCGCGCAGTGGGTAGCGAGAGACGTCGATGACGTTGTCGAGGAAACGAACGGCGGTGGTGGTGAGGTCAGCCAGTCGCGCTTCATCAATCCGCGAATTGAGCTCGAATGGACTCTCGACCAATCGAGAAAGGTTGATTGAACCGAGCAGACACGCACCATAGGGCGGCAACGGTTGCTCCCCGCACGGATTGGTGGCCGAGACGGTTTCACAATAGGCCAGGTTGTTGGAGGCGTTCACGCGGTCGATGAAAATGACGCCTGGTTCGGCAACGTCATAGGTTGCCCGCATCAGTCGGGCCCAGAGATCGCGCGCGTGCACGGTGCGATAGATCTCGCCGTCGAACTGCAGCGGCCAATCTTGGTCTGCCGCGAGCGCAGCCATGAAAGAATTGGTCACCAAGGCGGATACATTGAAGTTGCGCAGTCGAGCGGGGTCGCGCTTGGCGTCGATAAAGTCCTCGATGTCCGGATGATCGATGCGCAAGCAAGCCATCATCGCGCCGCGACGCTGGCCGGCGGACATAACCGTTCGGCACATGGCGTCCCAGGCGTCCATGAAGGAAAGCGGACCGGAGGCCTTGGCGCCAACGCCGCGCACGGGCGCACCTGCTGGCCGGATGGTCGAGAAATCCATACCGACGCCGCCGCCTTGCTGCATCGTCAGCGCCGCTTCCCGCAGATGCTCGAAGATGCCGTCGAGATTGTCCGGGATCGTCCCCATGACAAAGCAATTGAACAGCGTCACCGCGCGGCCAGTGCCCGCGCCGGCGATAATTCTTCCGGCGGGCAAGAACTGAAAATCCATCAACGCGTCGTTGAACTTTTCGCGCCAACGACGGCGCCCGCGTCCAGGTTCGGCCTCAGCGATAGCGGCAGCGACACGCGACCACGTGCCTTCGACATCCGCGTCACCGTCACTGCCTTCGTTGAGGAAGCGGTACTTGGCGTTCCAAATTTCCGCAGAGATGGTGGCGTCGAACGGCATTGCATTCTCCATATGTGCATTCGCTGCATCGACGACCACTGTCGGCGAGTCTCTCGTAATGGAGAGGTAAATTGCGCGGTCACGCGACAACGCGGCGCAGATGTTGCCATTCGTCAATTTGCGCCTTGATAGTCGTCAATCAATGCGGCGGAGCTCGCTGCCTAATTCAGGGTGTTTCTGCGACCTCGCAACACCGTCGAAAGTGCCGCAGTCACTCTTGATGATGGTCAAATGGATCGCGGAGCATAGAGAGCAGGGTTTCGCTTGCCGCAACATTTGGCGCGGCTATCTGGAGCGACGCTTTGGCGGAATGGCGGTCAGTATTTCGCTGAACTCCCCCGCATAGAAATGCGGCCGCCAAAATTTCCGTCGGAGCGTCGCAGGTCGCTAAAGAGGGCGCCATGCAAGGTCTCGAATTGCGTGTCGTTGCGCTCGGGAAGAAACTGCGAAGCGTAGCGCTTGAATATGGTTTCGATCTGAACGAAGCCGGGCTCATCGTTCACGAAGCTTGCCTCTATATTCTCCGCGACCTCCCCGACGCGACGCAGCCGATCGCCGATGTGGAGGACGCGGATCATCAAGCGGAGGCGTCCGTCCCTCTCTCACCCGCTGCCTGGCGAGGACGCGCCTAAAGGGGGGCGGAAAGTCCAGGCGGTCCTGAACAGCGCACCTCGCCTGAGCAAGGCGCGGCTGCTCAGGTTTGCTATCTATTGCGCAGTCGCGGCCTCGCGCGACTTCCAGAGCTTG
>JAPLOL010000128.1 GCA_026400735.1 Alphaproteobacteria bacterium
CCACTTGGCCATGATCGAGCCGCCGCGTGAGACGATGCCGGTGACGCGCTTGGCGGTGAGATGGATGAAGGGGAGGCGCACGCCGGCGTGGACGGTGAAATAGTCGACGCCTTGCTCGGCTTGTTCGATGAGCGTGTCGCGGAAGATTTCCCAGGTGAGGTCTTCGGCGACGCCGTTCACTTTTTCTAGCGCCTGATAGAGCGGCACTGTGCCGATGGGCACGGGGGAATTGCGCACGATCCAGTCGCGGATGTTGTGAATGTTGCGGCCGGTGGAGAGGTCCATGACGGTGTCGGCGCCGTGGCGGATGGACCAGACGAGCTTGTCGACTTCTTCCGCCATGGAGGAGGTGACGGCGGAGTTGCCGATATTGGCGTTGATCTTCACGAGGAAGTTGCGGCCGATGATCATCGGCTCGAGTTCGGCGTGATTGATGTTGGCCGGAATGATGGCGCGGCCGCGGGCGATTTCGCTGCGGACGAATTCCGGTGTCACGAAATCGGGGATGGCGGCGCCGAAGTCTTGGCCATCTCTTGGAAGGGGGGAGCGCGCCGTCTCCGACGGCGCATGCGTCGCCGGAGGCGCCGCGCTCCAACTTTCGCGGCGCATGTTCTCGCGGATAGCGACGTATTCCATCTCAGGCGTGATGATGCCGCGGCGCGCGTATTCGAGTTGCGTGACGGTGGCGCCGGCTTTTGCGCGGAGGACGCGTGGTTGTTTGGGGAAAGGTGGCGTCAGTTTTTCGGCGCTGACGTTGCCGTTGTCTTCGTCCTTCACTTCGCGGCCGTCGATCTCTTCGACGTCGCCGCGCGCTTTCACCCATGCGGCGCGCGTGCGGGCGAGGCCAGCATTGATGTCGACGGTGATGTTGGGATCGGTGTAGGGGCCCGACGGATCGTAGATGGTGACGGGCGGTTCGTTGGCGCTTGGGTGCGGCAGCACTTCGCGGAACGGCACGCGCAAATCGGGATGCGCGCAGCCGGAGGCGTAGACTTTGCGCGAGCCGATGAGAGGTCCAGTGGTCACGCTCGGCGCGAACGCAGATTGGTTTTCGGGCTTGTTCATAAAGCGCTCCTTCCCTCCGCCGGTGCTAACCGGTTCAGGTTCGACGGGTCAGAGCGGGATGCTCAATCTCAGCCGCGTGAAGCGGCCCCCCGGGATATGTGCGCGTGGCTTACGCCTCCGCGCACTGCGCTTCAAGCGATCTAGTTGGCCCGCAGGTCGTGGAACTCCTGGCCGTCGACGAGGCTGAGCGTCATGGCGATGACGCGGCCGCGGGCGTTGCGCTCGAAGTGGACGCGTTGCAGTGGCGCTGCGCCGGAGACGGCGAAGAGATCACGCTCAAGTGGCAGCAGGATAAGCGCCGGGCGACGGTCGCGGTGGAGAACGAGGCGGTTGTTCTCGATGGCGACGCTGCGCGCGCCGTAGTCGCCGGCATAGTCGCGGAGGTTGCGCGGGTAAGCAGCGGACTCGGCATTGAGGGAGTCGAGCGCCCATTGGGCTTCGCGGCCGGCGCTTTCGTCTGCCGGCGCGCGGAGTGCGGCTTCCAAAGCAAGCGCGCGTGCGCGGGTGAGCGCGTCGGCAACGGGTGTGACGACGTTCGGTTGCACGCCGGCGCCTTCCCAGTTGCTGTGCGTGATTGGGTTTACCGGCGTGCCCATGGAGACGAACACGGCGAGGTTGTCGTCAACGGGGATGAGGCCGCCGGGATTGGCGCCGCCGGCGGATGGTTCGCCAACGATGGTGGCGCGGCCGGCTGATTGCAGCGTGTAGGCGACGCTTTCGCACGCAGAGCCGGTGCGGCCGCTGGTGAGGACGAAGAGCGGGGTGTCGAGGCGGCGTCCGCTCGCGGGTTGTTCTGGCGGAGATTCGTCTTGATCGCCGCGGCGCGAGTGGAAGGTGTTGTAGACGTTGGCGCCTTCAGGGAAGAAATGGCCGAGGATGTAGCCGACCATTGTCGGCGAGCCGCCAGCGCAGTCGCGCAGATCGAGGATGAGGGCTTGCGAGCCGTGCACCATCGTGAAGGCGGCGTCGAGTGCGTACTTCGCTTGGAAATGGTCGGGATCGAAGTCGGCGAGCAGACGGAAATCGACGACGCCGATTCCGCCTGGGTACATGGTGACGCCGGGGATGCCGTAGGCGGCGCGCGCATCGTTGCCGAAGCCGCCGTTCGGGCGTGCGGGGGCGTTGGGCTGAGGCGGACGATACTCGACGCGGAAGTGACCGTCGTGCGGATGGAGCGTCGCTGTGAGCGCCGCGGCGAGATCGGCTTCGTTGGTGATGTCGTAGCGCCCTGCCGCGGCGGCCGTGCGCACCTCGGCGGCGATGGTGTGTGCGCGTTGTTCGTCGAAGTAATTCTCTTCGACGGCGGCAGCGACCCGTTCTGCAACGGCGCGTGGCTCGGCGACTTGTGCGGCGGCCGTTGTCGCCGAAAGCGCGGCGAGAGCCACTGACGCTAAAATGATCTTCTTCATGTGTGCGGTGTCCCCAGTTCGTCGCCGATGGATAGGCGACCAATATTTCAGGCCTGTTTCAAGATCGGCGTGGTGATCCCCAAGCAAGCGCCCGCGCGCACGGTTCGTGCGGACGCTGCGAATTGGAGATGCGGCTAGGGGCGCGGTTGGATGCGGCTAGGCGGCGCGCTTTGCGAACCAGCCGTCGAATGTCAGCCACGCGCCGATGAGGAGCGCCACGGCGCCGGCGATAAGCGCGCCTGGGCCGAGATTTAGGAACGTATGCACGAGACCCGTTAGCAGGCTTGGCGCGAAGAGGAGCGTGACGCCGCGGATGATCGTGAGCAGCGCCAGCAGTGTAAGCGCGATGGCGGGTGGGCTGGTCCAGTGATGGTGTGCGGCGAAGAGGGTGAGCCCGCAGATGAGGGTGAAGACGCCGGTGATGAACGTCAGCGGGCCGTTGCCGAGGATGCCGGGGATCAGCAGCACCATGTCGTTGAAGCGCGCCAGGACGACGGCGCCGACGATGATCATGAGCGGGCCGACGACGCGGGCGCAAAACTGGGTGGTCGCGGTTTGGGATTCTGTCATGGGTGAATTTCCTGAGCGGTGGTTTGCTCTGCTGTGGACGAATAGCCGCCGCGCACATGTTGGATGATAAGCAGCTCCACGCGCTCCGGTTCCTTGAGACCGCGGAGGTGGGTGCGAAATGCGTTTCCGCCCCTTGTGCGTCCGTAGTTGAAGCTGACCGTGTCGCCGCGCCGATCGAGGCTCATGACTTGCTCGGGGCCATAGTCGTTCACCCATAGCCATGGTCTGTTGTCGACGATGAGGACGCGCCGATTGGTGATGCCATAAGCTCGCTCGACGCCGTACATGGCCTGTACCCAAAAGTAGCCCGCAACGACAGCTGGCAACGTGACGAAGAAACCAGCGAACGCGGCGATCTGCCAACGTGTCAACTTGGGTGTTCGTCTGCTTCTGGCCTGGAACGCGGCGCCGGCGGCGAGCAAGGCAAAAAGCGTCAGACCGATTGCCACAAGCCAAGCGCCGCTGGCCGCTGAACTTGGGGCCGCCTGCCACCAGACGAGAGTCTCGCCGTGCCGGAGCACGCTGGTGACCAGTTGACGGGCTTCAAGATCGGTCATGCCGGGTGTTCGTCGGGCGAAATTGTGACTGGCGTTGCGCGGCGCCTAGTGTCGCAGGGTGTGGTGTGGCGTCAACCATTGCGCCCGACGCGGCGCGTGCGCATGTTGCCGGCTAGGAGACGACGCGCATGGGTACGCCCGCGGATTATACGATTATCGTGCTGCTGGTGGCGATTGGCGTTGGCCTCTGGACGATGCTCGACCGGCTCACGCAGTTGCAGCGTGACGTTGACGCGCTGAAGCGCCGTGCGGGCGTTGATGAGCCGCCGCCGCAAGGCTGAGCACTAGGAGTGCTCGCCGGGCGGTTGTGCGCTCGGGAATTGTTGCGGCGCGATGAGCCGCGTTGTCGATTGGTTGAACTCGATGCCCTCGCGCTCGAAGGCGAGGCGGATGCGGCGCAGGTATTCGCGCTGCACGGACCATTGCTTACCGGGTATCGTGCGCATGCGCGCTTTAAGAAGCACGCCGGCTTCTGAGACTTTGTCGACGCCTGCGATGTCGATCGGCGCCAGAACGATGCTGGCGAAGTGTGTATCCTCGCGCAGTTCGTCGCCGATCGTCTTTATGAGATCGAGCGCTTTGCTGATGTCGTTGTTGTGGTCGAGCGGAAATTCGAAGACGGCGTAAGAGAACGTCTTCGTGCGGTTCGAGATCACCTGCGCTTCGCTGTACGGGAAGATGTGGAGCGTACCGTCGTAAGCGCGGAGCTTGATGGTGCGCAGCGACATATCTTCGACGGTGCCGGCGAAGTCACCGATCTTCACGATGTCGCCGATGGACACGGAATCTTCCATGATGAGGAAGAGGCCGGTGAGAAAATCCTTCACGATCGTCTGTGCGCCAAAGCCAACGGCTAGACCGACGATGCCGGCGCCGGCGAGCAAGGGTCCGATTTCGACGCCGACCTCGGAGAGCGCCATCATCGCGGCAATGATCACGACGATGGAGGTCGCAAGGCCTGAGAGAACGGGGCCGAGCGTGCGGATTTGCGCTGCGCGTCTTGGGTTGCGTGAGCGGGCGGCGACGCGCTCGAAGACACGGCGGATGGCGAGTTGGCCGAGTTCGATGGCCGCGAGCGCGAGCACTAGAATGACGGCGATGCGCCAGAGCACGGAGAAGATCGCATAGATCGGGCTGTCGCGCAGGTCGGCGAAGTTAAAGCCCCAGAGGCGCAGGATGAGCACCATTGCGCCGACGAAGATCGCGAGTCGCGCGACGCGCATAGTCCATCGGCCAATATTGGCGCGGCGCTCTTTGTCAGTCTCATCCTTCGGCGCGATGCGCTCAGTGATGGACTTCAGGATGATGTGAAGGCCCCAAATGAGGATCACAGCGCCGATCAACACGAGGAATGAAAGTCCGCCGCGCAAAAGCGCTTGCTGCGGGTCCAGCATCAGCACGCCAGATACGAAGTCTTGGACCTGCTGCGCGAAGGTGTTGAACGAATGGTCGGCTGGCGCCGGTGTTGGAGTCGTTGTCATGTGAGCGCGATATTAGCGCGTCGCGTCGCGATTTCGAGGCAGATCAGGCGCCAGGTTTTGCAAACACAAGCGCAACCCATCCCAAAATGAGTGTAATTCCCCCGACTGGGGCCAGCATGATGAATGCGCGGCTGTGGGTTATCGCCAGCGCGTAAAGTGTTCCGGAGAAAATTGCGGCGCCCAGCAAGATCATTGCGCCGGCGATGAGGTTGAGGCGGCCGCTGCGATTTGCAAGCGCAAGACCTGCCGTCGCGGCGCCAAGCTGGAGATATGCTGCGAGATGGATGCGGTCGAGATCTTCGGGCGCGGGTTGCAGCGCGTGCGCGGCAAGCACGAGCATAGCGAGGGCGAGAACGCCGGAAAGCGCGGCGAAGATGTTGAGCAGGCGCATGGACGCTCCTAAGTTAGGCGCATTCTCGACAATCTAAGCGCGGCGTCCAGATGGCGCGCATGGGAGCGGCAACATGCAGCAGAAACGCGAAATCGGACGCAGTGGCATCAAGATCGCGCCGCTGGTGCTGGGCGGTAACGTGTTCGGCTGGAACGCGGACCAAGCGACGTCGTCCGCTATTTTGGATGCGTTTATCGATGGCGGCGGTGATGCAGTCGATACGGCGGATGTCTATTCGGCCTGGGTGCCGGGGCATAAGGGTGGCGAGAGCGAGAATGTTGTTGGCGCGTGGCTGAAGCAGAGCGGCAAGCGCAACAAAGCTGTGATCTGCACCAAGGTCGGGATGTTGCCGACACGGCTTGGCATCAAGCGACAGAATATTATCGATGCGTGCGAGGATTCGCTGAAGCGCTTGGGTATCGAGACGATCGATCTCTATTGGTTGCACCGCGACGACGAAGCGACGGACGCCGATGAGTATACTGGCGCGTTGAATGATCTCGTGAAGGCTGGGAAGATCCGCTCGTTCGGCGCTTCGAACTTCAAACCGGGGCGTTTCGCGGAAGGTATCGCCGCCGCGAAGAAGGCGGGCGTGCACTACGATGCTCAGCAGCCGGAATACAATTTGCTGAACCGCGAGATCGAAGCAGAGCTTCTGCCGCTGTGCGAGCGTGAGAGCGTTTCGATACTGCCGTACTACAGTTTGGCCAACGGCTATCTCACGGGGAAGTATCGGAGCGCCGAGGATAAGACCAAGAGCCTGCGTGGCGGGCGCATGGATAAGTACATGGAGGGCAAGGGCCCTGCAGTGTTGGCCGCGCTGGACGATATTTCCGCGCGAACGAAAGCAACGCAGGCGCAGATTGCACTCGCGTGGGTGATGGCGAAGTTACCGACGGGTGCGCCGATCGCGAGCGCAACGAGCGTGACGCAACTCAACGAGCTTATGGGCTCGTTGCGCGTCACGCTCTCCGCGGACGATGTAGCGGCGCTGGACCACGCCAGCGCTTAAGTGTGGGCGTCATAGATCATCCAGGGACGACCCGTCAGCGATAGCCAGGCCGGGATGCGCCGCTTGGCTAGCCAGTATGGACGCCACAACGTTTGCCATGCCTTGTGGTCGTGGCCTTGGCGCACACGCGTGTAGCGCTGGGGATCAACGCCTTCGTGATCGCCGCCGACGATGAAGCGCCGTGCTGCGATCCATATCGGCAGTCCGACTTGCGCGTTCGACGGCCCCGCCAGCTCACGGATCGTTGGCAGCGGGCCACGCATGACTTCGGCTGATAACGTTGCAACGTGCTCGCCATCCTTGCGGATGCTCCACACGCGCGCGCGGTTGTCGGCGATGTCGTACGCGTACTTCGCCACGCAGTGCTTCATCGCGATGGCCTCGGCATAGAGATCATCGCGATTGCGAATGGCAACGAAGCTGTAGCCATTGATCTCGGCATCCTCGACCCACACGTCGTCGATCGCTTCGGTGAAGTCGAGCGCCGAAGAGAGATCGTTCGCCCAGTCGATAGCGCCTGTCTCCGCCGCGTCCCACTGCATTTCCGGACGCCAGATTGTGCGCATAGGCACACGTTCGCGATCGGCGTGGATGGAGTGCCATGCCCAGAACGCCACGAGGCGCGGATACGGGCGCTTCCAACGCTGCTGTCGCGGCAGGCGAAGGGGAAACGCGCGCGCGAACCAAAGCGCGATGTCGGCGTCGCCAATCGCGGCAGCGTTCGAGATCGCCAAAAGCCACTTCGCAACCAGCTTCGTTTCATTGGGCACGTGGTTCACGACGCAGCGCCGAAACTCCGCTGTATCGGGCAATGCCGGAATGGCAGCGGTGAATGCCTCGGGCGGCAGATTGCGCAGCCATATGGGAACGCCAGCGCGTTGCGCGACCGTCGCGAGCGGTGCGCCGCTGATCACGAGCGCGAGCGCTGCTTCTGAGTCCACCTTCACGCGCGGCCGCGCGAGCGCAAACAGCACCGCCGGAAAGCTGATGGCGAGGTCGGCGATCCAATCGTGCTCAGCCGCCAGCGCGCGCACGCGCGGCTGCACGCTCGCATTGAAGCGAGACAAACGCGATTCAAGGAGCGCCGCGCTGGAGCGCGCAGGCGCGGGCGCGCGCGAAGGCGCACGCGAAATTTCGCTATACATGACGGACCCGTTGCCGCTGGACGGCGTCTGGCTATTGATTTTGAGATAATGGTTGCGCGTTGTCAGCCGTTACTGACGCGCGGAAGCGTCAAGTACCGAACTGCGCCTCGAGGCGTATGCATTTCATCAGCGCCTCCTTGGGCATAAAAATGGGAGCGCGTGCATACAGGCAGTGCGCGCTCGATGCAATTGCTGAAATTATTGTTATCCGCGACGCGCGTAGATGATGGTGTTGGCGTTGGCCATCGCGTCGCGCGCGCTTACCAGCCGCCGCCGCCACCACCACCGCCGCCGCCGCCGGACGAGCCGCCACCGCCGCCGCCGGAAGAGCTTGAGCTTTGCGGCAGTGATGAGCTGACGCCGGAGTTCATGTTCGAGACCATAGAGTCAGACATCGACGCGAACGATTGGCCGGTGCTCATGCCAGCCCAAGTTGGGTGATAGTTTGCGGCCTCTTGCGGGATCAGTTTTTCGAAGTGCTTGGTCCACGGCTTTTCGACGTCGAGCGCCACCGCGTAAGGCAGGAATTTCTCGTAGCGCTCCTTGGTCATTGGCGGCGGCGCATCCGTGCCGGGCTTTGCGGCGTTGAGCTGAAGCTTCTCAGCGGTTTCCATATAGAGGCGGAAGCCTTCGATTTCGGTGCGGATCTGTTGGCCTTTCACCGTTGGCGCCGGCATGAGGTACATGAACACGACGTTGAGCGCCGTGAGCGCGACCAGGCCGAGCGTGATGCCCCACGACCATTCGTTGATCTGTGTCGCAGCGATGGCGAAGGCGATGATCGAGACAAGGAGCGCGGCGATGATGTAGCCGATGTTCCAGCGGAAATAGTCGTCGCCGTATTTCTTGCTGAGCGCGTTGGTGAAGGTGGTGTAGGCGCTGGTGAAGCCGGAATCGTAGTCGCCGCCGAGCGTCTTCTGGTTTGATCCGACGAAGAGATCGATTTCGAAAGCGCGATCTTCGGGCGCGATGTCGGCGCCAGCAGGCGCGGAAGTACTGCGCGTGAGGACGGTTTTCTTCTTGTCGGTGGCGTCGACGTTGATGTGGCCTTTGACAGCCAAGTTCATCAGCGTCGCGATCAGAGCGCGGTGGCCGCTGACGGCGCGGTTGTAGATGTAGTGGACCGCGGCAGGCGAATAGCCGGCGGGCGCTTCATAGCGCGGGAAGATGGGGCCCTTCGGCGGATCGCGGCCGACGCGAACGAAGGCGTTGTAGAGATAGAAGAAGAGAGCGGCGATTGACCCGAGCAGGATCGTGAGCGCGCCGTTGCGTTGCCACCAGAGGCCCGCGATGTCGGCTTGTGATGGCGGATCGATCAGGCCTTTGGCCATGCTGATCGAGACAGTGAGGCCTTCGCCGGAGCCGAGTGGGCGCGTGGTGTTGAAGGTGAGGCGTTCGCCGGATTGGGCGAGCGTGGCGTCGGATCCTGTTGCGCCGCTGGCGCCGGTGTAGATGCTTGTGCCGGTGATGGCGACGCCTGGTGGCAGGGTGATCACGGCGCTCGCGTGCGTGATCGGGAAATTCCAGTAATTGCCGGTGACGTTCCAGTAGAACTCGTCGTGATCTGGGAAGTAGCGGATCTGGTTTTTGACGCGATAGCGGATGACGTAGGTGTGGTCGCCGTTGTCGAGGAAGACGTCTTCGTCGCCGATGAGGATGCGATAGGCGTTGTCCTCGGTATCCGTATCGTATTTCTCGCGGCGATTGTCGCGCTGTACGGTGAGCACGTCGTACTCGTAGTGATAGCGCGCGCCGTCTTGCTCGTAATAGCGCGGCAGGTCGCGGAAGATGCCGCGGCGGATTTCGTTCCCTTCGGAACGGACGCTGATGGTTTCGGTGACGACGATATCGCCGTCGCGTTCGACTTTGATGGCGACGTCAAAAGCGTTGATTTGCTCGGTCGCTAGAGCAGGCGTGGCGACGAGGAGCGCGATGAGCGCGAGGAAGAGGACGCGGAGGTTCATTGCGGATTGAGCCCGAGTGTCGGCACGTCGCGATCTCCCGCAGCTGTGATTTCGAAGAAGCCGCGTTTTCCGATACCAAAGCCGCCCGCAACGACGTTTGACGGGAAGCTCTCGACGGCGGTGTTCAACTCGCGCACGGCGCCGTTGTAGAAGCGGCGCGCCATCTCGATCTTGTTCTCGGTCTCTGAGAGTTCCTTTTGGAGCTCGAGGAAGTTTTGGTTCGCCTTGAGTTCGGGATAGGCCTCGCCGAGCGCGATGAGGCGGCCGACTGGCTTGGAGAGCGCGCTCTCGGCTTCACCGCGTGCAGCCGCATCGCTGCCAGCGGCTAGCGCGGCGTTACGTTTCTCAGCCACATCTTCAAAGAGTTGGCGTTCATGAGAGGCGTAGGCCTGCACGGTGGTCACGAGTTGCGGGATGAGATCGGCGCGGCGTTTGAGCTGCACGTCGATATCGGCCCAGCCGTTGTTCACCATCTGGCGTTTAGAGATCAGCTGGTTGAAGAGAACGATGACGATAATCGCGACGATGGCGATAGCTGCGAAGATGTAGAGTCCGGTCATGGGCTTGCCTTACACCGCGTTGGGCGCTTTCGCCAAATGTGACACGGGGGAGGCGCAGCTCGGCGCGCCGGTCTATTTGCGCAGGATCTTGTCCATAGCTTTGCCTTTGGCGAGTTCGTCGACGAGTTTATCGAGGTAGCGGATTTCGCGCATGAGCGGTTCCTCGATCTCTTCGATGCGGACGCCGCAGATAACGCCGGTGATCGCAGAACGGGCTGCGTTCATTTTGGGCGCCTGATCGAAGAAGTCTTCGAAGTTTGTTTTCTTTTCGATCTGGGCTTCGAGTTTCTTCTGCGTGTATCCGGTGAGCCAGCGGATGATTTCGTCGACCTCCGCTTTGGTGCGGGCTTTCTTCTCGGCTTTGGCGACATAGTGCGGGTACACACTCGCGAAGCTGGTGGTGTAGATGCGGTGCTTCGTTGTGGTCGCCTTCATGCGCCAGCCCGATTGTTCACGAGATCGTCGACGACGCTTGGATCGGCGAGGGTTGAGATGTCGCCGAGATTGCTGACGTCGTTCTCCGCGATCTTGCGCAGGATGCGACGCATGATTTTGCCGCTGCGGGTTTTTGGCAAGCCTGGCGCCCATTGGATGATGTCGGGCGTGGCGGTTGGGCCAATCTCGTGGCGCACTGTTTGAATGAGTTCGCGTTTGAGGTCGTCGCTCGGTTCGACGCCTTGCTTCAGCGTGACGTAGCAATAGATGCCTTGGCCTTTGATATCATGCGGATAGCCGACGACGGCGGCTTCGGCGACCTTTGTATCGGCGACGAGCGCGCTTTCGATTTCGGCGGTGCCGATGCGGTGGCCGCTGACATTGAGCACGTCATCGACGCGGCCGGTGATCCAGTAATAGCCGTCCTCGTCGCGGCGGCATCCGTCGCCAGTGAAGTACATGCCCGGGTAGGTGGTGAAGTAGGTTTGGAAGAAGCGATCATGGTCGCCGTAGACGGTACGCATTTGGCCTGGCCACGAATCGAGCAGGACAAGATTGCCGCTTGCCGCGCCGTCGAGAAATTTTCCTTGATCGTCGACGAGCGCCGGTTTGATGCCGAAGAACGGGCGTGTGGCGCTGCCGGGTTTCATCGCGGTGGCGCCGGGAAGGTTGGTGATGAGCGCGGCGCCGGTTTCTGTTTGCCACCACGTGTCCACGACTGGGCAACGCGAGTCGCCGACGGTTCGGTAGTACCAGAGCCACGCTTCAGGGTTGATCGGTTCGCCGACTGTGCCGATGAGGCGAAGCGTTGAGCGCGAGGTCTTCTTCACGGGCTCTTCGCCGTCGCGCATGAGCGCGCGGATGGCGGTTGGCGCGGTGTAGAAGATGTTGACCTTGTGCTTGTCGATGACTTCCCAGAAGCGCGAGACGCTTGGGTAGTTCGGCACGCCTTCGAACATGAGTGTGGTCGCGGCGTTCGCGAGTGGGCCGTAGACGATGTATGAGTGGCCGGTGACCCAGCCCACGTCGGCGGTGCACCAGTAGATATCGCCCGGATGATAGTCGAAGACGTATTGGTGCGTCATCGCGGCGTAAACGAGATAGCCGCCGGTCGTGTGCAGCACGCCCTTGGGTTTGCCGGTGGAGCCTGAAGTGTAGAGGATGAAGAGCGGATCTTCCGCGCTCATTGGCTCCGGCGCGCATTCGGCGCTGACATCGGCGGCGGCGTCTTCGTAAACAATGTCGCGGCCTTCGTGCATCGGCACGCCGGCGCCGGTGCGTGTGATGACGACGACAGTGTCGACGCCGGGCGCTTCTTCGAGCGCGGCGTCGACGTTCTGCTTCAGCGGAATGATCTTGCCGCCGCGGACGCCTTCGTCAGCCGTGATGACGCATTTGGAGTCGCAATCTTTGATGCGGTTGGCGAGGCTTTCAGGTGAGAAGCCGCCGAACACGACGGAGTGCACGGCGCCGATGCGCGCGCAGGCGAGCATCGCGTACGCCGCTTCTGGGATCATCGGCATGTAGATGGTGACGCGGTCGCCTTTTTTTACGTTGCGCGATTTCAGCACATTGGCGAAGCGGCAGACTTCGTCGTGAAGCTCGCGATAGGAGATGTGGCGCGATTGGTGCGGATCGTCGCCTTCCCAGATGATCGCGACTTGATCTGCGCGTTCGGTCAGATGGCGGTCGATGCAATTGGCGGAGACGTTGAGGACGCCATCCCAATACCAGCGGATGTGGAAGTCAGCTTCGTTGAAGCTCGTGTCCTTCACCTTGGTGTAGGGCTTGATCCAATCGAGGCGTTGGCCGTGCACGCCCCAGAACGCTTCTGGGTCCGCCAATGCGCTTGCGTGCATGGCGCGATACTTCACGTCGTCGACGTAGGCCCTCTTGGCCCATTCCTCGGGGACGGGGATGACGACGGGATCGGACATAGGGCTAGCCTCAGGACGTTTGCTCTATCGCAATTGTCCCGAAGCTAGCGCCGGAAACAAGCACCATTCGTTCGTCAGGAAAGAACGTCGCGTCGGTTAAGGCGTGCCTTGGCCCGCTGCCGCGGCGCGGGCGCGTTCGATCGCTGCGTTGACCGACTCGCGCGACGGCAAGTGGGTCTCTGTCACTTGAACGCCTGGCGGAACCGCAAACAAGCTGGCGTCTTGAGGTCCGCGCTGGAGGCTCGTCGTGTCGAACACGATAACGCCGTCCTGCTTCATCTGAATCATGATGCCATCGTTGGTGAGGCACATGGTGCGCGCGACGGCAGGCGCTTGAACTTCCGGTGGCGGTTCGACGCTCCACTCGCTGCCGTTCTCGCCGCCAGCGGAACAATCGCCGACGCGATGCGTGCGCGCTTGCATCTGGGCGCGCAGCGCGTCGATGTCGACGGGTTGCGATGCGCCGGATTGAACTTGTGAGAGATCGGTGCGCGTTGCCATGGTGCGGCCGCCGATCTGCATGATCGAGATGGCTTCGTGCGTCTCAGAGTTGACGATGCTCGTCATCGAACCGCCTGCCGGGCTCGGCATCTCGGTGCGGATACGGGCGCCGTCGTGATAGATGATCTGGTGGATCGATTGTCCGCCGATGGTGAGTGTCGCTTCTTGGCGGAACGCGACGCCGCTTGCTTGCGGTGGTGTCGCGTCATTGGCGGCGGCGGCGGGCGCGTCACTGTTGCTGGACGTGCTGGGGTTACAAGCGCCGAGCGCCAGAAGTGAAACAAACGCTAAGGCTGCAATCCGCATCGAAAATCCTCCTCGAATGGGATTGGATTAGCAGGTCAGCGCACTGGCGGGAAATGAAAGCTCGGGCTTTTCCCCGCTCAGCCGACGAAGTTTGCCAATTTTACACCGTGGTCGCGGGCGATCATCTCGGCGGCTTTTTCGCCGATCATGATTGAGGCGGCATTGGTATTACCGCTCACGATCTCGGGCATGATGCTGGCGTCGGCGACGCGGAGATTTTTCACGCCGTAGACGTTGAGGCGCGGATCGACGACATCGCCGATGCGGCACGTGCAGGTGAGGTGATAGACCGTCGTGCAGAAGTGTAGCGCAATGTTTTCGAGAAGCGCGTCGCTCGGCGTCTCGCCTGGTTTGTGGCCGTGCTTTTTCGCGAGCTCGGGCGGCACTTGCCAGACGGGCTTGTTTGGTCCTGGCCAGTTGTCGGCGATGGCGAGCGCCTTGCGGATCACCGCGACCATGACCTTGAGGTCGTAGGGATCGCCGAAATAGTTCATCAGGATCGATGGCGGCTGCATCGGATCGGCGCTCTCAAGCACGATCTCGCCTTCGCTGTGCGGCAGTACGGGATTGGCGAGAATGATCATGTTCTCGCGATCGACGGCGAGATGCGGCGCGCCTTCACCGAAATAGCGCGTCGTGTCGACGTTGAGGGCGCCTTCGAAGAAGGCTTTGTCGAAGCCGACTGGAAGAAAGCCGATTTGGCCGTCGTGGCTGTGATTGTCGCCGAGGCCGGTCGAGAAGAAGGCGATGCCGTCGTACATCGATGACGAGATGAGGCTTGAGCCTGTCTCCATCCATTCGGCGATGCGCCGTTCGGATTCAGCTTTTAGCGCCGCGAGTTCGGGGGAGAGGTTGACGTCGTCGGCTGGATTGGCCGGCAATGGACCTGCGGGCGCGCGTAACGCATCGGGACCAGCAGAGACGCCGACATCGGCCATGGCGAGCCCGTGGCCCGGTGCATGGAAGGCGAGCGCGGTGTGGATGTGATCCTTCAAGTGTTTGCCGACAGACGGCAGATCGTGGCGGCAGACGACATCGACGGCTTCGAGATCGCGGCGTGGGCCGATACCAGACAGCATCAACAGATGCGGTGAGCCGACAGCGCCGGCGCTTAAGATCACGTCACGCGTTGCATGCACGGTGCAGGTTTTGCCGCTGGCATCCTTATACTCAACGCCGACGGCTTTGAGGTCGCCGTTGGCGCCTTCGAGCAGCACGCGTGTCGTGTGCGCTTTCGTGATGATGGTGAGGTTCGGACGGTGTTCGGCTTCGCCTTCGAGAAACGCGCGATAGGTGCCGCAGCGCACGCCTTTGCGTGTGTTGGTTTGCACGAGTGAAGCAACGCCTGCGGCGCCACCGCGATCGCGGCCGTTATAGTCGCCGCGCGGAATGCCAGCTTTGCCCGCGGCTTCGACGAACGCGCGGGACGCTGGGATCACCGGTGAGCGCACGCCGACGCTGACGGGGCCGCCTTCGCCGTGTGCATCGCGGTCGACAGTGATTTCGTTGCTGGCGTTGAAGCTTTCGATCTTGCGGAAATAAGGGAGCACATCCTTGTAGCTCCAGCCTTCTGCGCCGTGCGCGGCCCAATTGTCGAAGTCGCCGGGATGGCCGCGGACGTAGACCATGTAATTGATGCCGGAGGAGCCGCCGAGCATTTTGCCGCGTGGCACCGGCATGCGGCGGTTGTGTAGGCCGCGCCCGGCTTTGCCGGCGTCGGCCGTGTACATCCAATCAGTTTCGGGGTTGAGCTGCATGCTGGCGCACGCGGCGGGCATTGCTTCCGCTGGAGGCGGGCGGTCGCCGGCTTCAAGTAGCGCGACGCGGCATTTGGGATCTTCGCTCAAGCGCGATGCGATCACCGCGCCGGCCGAGCCTGCTCCCACGACGATGAAGTCGTACGTATCCGTCATAGTTTTCCTCCCGCGCGCTCATGGGCGTGAAGACTTGGCGCTTCATTTCGCGATCAGGAGCGAGCGAACTAAGCGCCGAATATCGCGCGCGCGCAATATGGGCGCCTAGCACGCGGTGTTAGTGCGCGACGCTCGCTGCACGTCTGAAGACGGTGCGGATGGTGAAGTTGGAGACGAGACGGCGGACGCCGGGGAGGCGTGAGAGCGTGTCTTGGTGGATGCGCTGGTAGCGGTCGTCGTCGGCGATGACGATGCGGAGGAGATAGTCGCTCTCGCCGGTCATCAGGTGGCAGTCTTGCACTTCGCGGCAGAGCGCTACGGCGCGTTCGAACTTGGCCATGGTTTCGCGGCGTTGATCTTCGAGTGTGACGGCTACGAACACGGTGGCGCTGCGGCCGAGTGCTTTTTCCGAGAGTATCGCGGCGTAGCCTTCGATGACGCCGGCGGCTTCCATGGCCTTGACGCGGCGGTGGCAGGCGGAGGGCGAGAGTCCGATCCGCTCGGCTAGCGCGGCGGCGGTGAGCACGCCATCGCGTTCGAGCTCGATCAGGATCTTATGGTCGAAATCGTCGAGCTGGACGGGAATTTCTTGCGGCATGGCGCTCTGTACGCTGATTTATAGGCGTCTGGAACGCCTATACGCCTAAAATATCCAAGAAAAACCGTTCCGATCGGGATATTTCCCCGCCCAATAGGAGGAATTCCCATGAAAGTCGGCTGCCCGAAGGAAATCAAGGTCCACGAGTATCGCGTTGGTCTGACGCCGGAGAGCGCGGCCGAGCTGGTGCGGGCCGGGCATGAGGTTTTCCTCGAGACGAAAGCGGGCGAGGGAATTGGCGCGCCGGATAGCGTCTACGAGAAGGTCGGCGTGAAGATTCTGCCGAACGCCGACGCGGTGTTCGAAACGGCTGAGATGATCGTGAAGGTGAAGGAGCCGCAAGCGGTAGAGATCGCGCGGCTGAAGCCGCATCACACGCTCTTCACCTATCTGCACTTGGCGCCGGATCCGGCGCAGGCGGAAGGCCTGATCAAGTCGGGCGCAACGTGCATCGCGTATGAGACCGTTACGGATCGCGACGGCCGTTTGCCGTTGCTGAAGCCGATGTCGGAAGTCGCGGGCCGTATGGCGATCCAAGTTGGCGCGTACTTCTTGGAGAAGGCGCACGGTGGTCGCGGCGTTTTGTTGGGCGGTGTGCCAGGCGTGCAGCCGGGTACGGTTGTGATCCTCGGCGCTGGCGTTTCTGGTTACAACGCGGCGCAGATCGCTGTCGGCATGCGCGCGCGCGTGATGGTGTTCGACAAGAACGCAGCGCGTTTGGAAGAGCTGGATCGCGAGTTTAACGGCCGTTTGGAAACGGTGTATTCGACGACGGCTGCTGTCGCGGAAGCGATCAAGGAAGCTGACGTTGTTGTTGGCGCGGTGTTGGTTGCTGGGGCGGCTGCGCCGAAGCTGATCACGCGCGAGATGCTGAAGACGATGAAGCCGGGCTCGGTGTTGGTCGATATTTCGATCGACCAAGGCGGCTGCTTTGAAACGTCGAAGGCTACGACGCACAGCGAGCCGACGTTCGTGGTCGATGGCATCGTCCACTATTGCGTCGCGAACATGCCGGGCGCGGTGTCGCGTACGTCAGCGTTTGCGCTGAACAATGCGACGTTGCCGTTCACGCTGGCGCTGGCCAACAAGGGCTACAAGAAAGCGCTGCAGGACGATCCGCACCTCGCGAACGGCTTGAACGTGTACGAAGGCGCGATCACGCACGAAGCGGTGGCGAAGGATCTCGGTAAGCCGTTCAAGAAGCCGGATTGGTTGAGCTGATCGCCTCATTCTGACGTTGCCTGGTGCTCTCTCGCCGGTGCAGATTGCTCGGGTGATCAGGGGGCTCCTCGCCGCGGCGTTCGTTATAGCCTGCTCGCCGGCTCAGCCGGCGGTCGCGGAGGGTGCGCGCGTGCAAACTGAAACCTACAGTTTGCGACTTAGCGCCGACTGGGCGGAGGCGCCTTCCACGGACGCTGAGCAGCGAACCTTTGTTTCGCAATCGCGCGGCGTGCATCTCGTCGTGTCATCATTGCCTGGAGCCATCCCTGCCGAGCGATTTGAGGAGATTGCGCGCTTTGTAGTGGGGCGACGAATTGAGCTAGAGCGCCAGATCGCTGCCGAGCGCGGAGAGACCGCCGACATTGTCGGGCCCGTTGTGATCAGCGAGGCTTGGGGCACATCAATGTCGTACACTGGTACGTTTTCCGGAGGTCGACAATTCAGCTATTCGGGCTCGGTAACAGGCACGCAGGTACTCAATTTGTATCTAGAGTCCGAGACGCTTTCGCATGATCGACTAATGGACGTCTCAATGGAGGTGACGTCGGGCCTCGACTTCACCTTCTAAGCAAACTCTCGCATTGCGTTGCCGATTGTGTTCATAGACGCCTCGTGGCGTAAGACGGGGCGGGCATGGCGAGCGAAGCTGAGGGCGTAAGCGAGGCGCCATCCTGGATCGGCGCGCGGCCGAGTGCATCGCAAATTTCTGCGCTGATGTTCTGCGGCGTCGTTGGGCTGATGATCCCCGGCCTGCAGCCGCTTCTGCTTGGCGCTTTCGCAGAAGAGGGCCGTCTCGGCGCGGAGCAACTGGGCCAAGTTGCGACGGCGGAATTGTTCGCCATGGGGCTGACGGCGGGTTTGGCCGGCAGTCTGCTCAAGGCGACGCGGCTGAAGCTCGTCGCGATCGTTGCGTTGGTGGCGCTGGCGCTCGCGGATGTCTTTACGCCCTATGCGCGCGGCGATGCGTTTACGTTGCTGCGCGCGGGCGCCGGCGTGCCGAGTGGCGTGCTGGTGTGGATCGCTATCGCCTTCATCGCTCGAACGCCGACGCCTGAACGGTGGGCAGGCGCGTACGTTACGACGCAGACGCTTGGGCAATTCGCGATGGTGGCGCTCATTGCGGCGTTCGTGATGCCTCGCTTCGGCGCCGACGGCGGCTTTCAGGCGCTAGGCGCTTTGTGCGTGTTGACGATCGGCGTCGCGTTGCTGCTGCCCGCTGAGTTGGCGCCGTTGCCATCTGCGGCGACTGGTGGTTTGCCGAGCGCGCGCGGATGGGTGGCGTTGGCGGTGTCGTTCCTGTTTTTGGCGACGACGAGCGGGGCGTGGGTTTATTTGGAGCGGCTGGCCACACAAGCGAGCCATGATCCAACTGTCGCCGGCCAAGCGGTGTCGTTCTCGCTGGCGTTTCAAGTCGCTGGCGGAATTGCCGCGACGGTGCTGGCGGGCCGCATCTCTTGGTTCTGGACGCTGATCGCCTGCGCGCTGATCGATCTTGGCGTGTTTTTTGGCTTCGGGCTTTTGCCTGAGGCGAGCACGTTTGTGGCGCTGGCGTCAGTCATGGGGTTCGTCTGGCTCTTCGCGACGCCGTTCCTGGTGCCGATGACGATTGAGGCTGATCCATCTCGCCGTGCCGCGCTATTGATCGGTGGCGCGCAATTGGTGGGCGGCAGTTTGGGCCCGTTGTTCGCGTCGTTCTTCGTGACCGACGCGGATGCGCGCGGGGCGTTGGTGTTTGGCGGCGTTGCGCTTTCGCTGGCGGCGCTGATCGTGCTGGCGCTTCATCTGACGCGCGGGAGGAGCGAAGCATGAGTGTGCAGCAACGTGGGCTTGTTGGCTTCTACGCGCTCGTTGCGGTGATCGCGCTGATTGCGACGTGGGGGCAGAACCTGACCTACGTTTGGCAGAGCGGCGAGATGTCCGCGCTCAATCAGTTTTTGCCTGATCTCAGGGTCAACCCAGCGGCGCGGTCGATCGCGGTGGACATTGGTCTGTTCTTGTTGGCGGCGTCGGCGTTCATGGTTATCGAGGCGCGGCGTTTGGGCGTGCGGTTTGTGTGGCTCTACATCTTGTTGGGCTTTCTCGTCGCAATCAGCGTGACGTTTCCACTGTTCATGATCGCGCGTGAGATGCGGTTGGCGGCTGCGCCGGATACGCCGGCGAAATGGTTGCTTAGGGCAAGTGACGTGCTTGGCCTTGCTCTTGTGAGTGCTGCGGTGATCGGGTTGAGTGTTGTCGTCCTGGGCTAGCGGAGCGGACGATGCACAAAGGATCATGTCTGTGCGGAGCGGTGCGGTTCACGGTGGCGTGCGAGCTACCGGGGCCGGATGCGTGTCATTGTTCGCAGTGCCGGAAATCTTCGGGGCATTATTTCTCATCGACGGATGTGCCGAAGGCCGCGGTGACGGTTGAGGGCGAGAGCAAGGTCACCTGGTTTCAGTCGTCGGAGAAGGTGCGGCGCGGGTTCTGCGGCACGTGTGGCTCGCCTTTGTTCTGGGATCCGATTTTTAGGGATTGGATCGGCGTTGCGATGGGGGCGTTTGAAGCGCCGACGGGCACGCGCTTGGCCAAGCACATCTTCACCGCCGACAAGGGCGATTATTATGACATTGGCGATGACGGCCTACCGCGTGACCCGCCGCGACCGGTGGCCTCCGCGCCTTCTTAAGGTTAGCATCGGGGCTGCTGGTTGAGAAAAACAACGAGGCGGCGTTCGGGCGTGATCTCTGGGCGTCGCGGTCGCATGGTGAAGAGATGCGGTTTGTGTACGCCTTTGTGATGCTCGCGGCGCTGGGTGCGCCCAGTGCGCAAGCCTCTGCGCAAACGCCGGAGGAGTTGAACGCCCGCTGCGTCAATCTCGGCAAAAGATTTAGCTACGACGAGCAAGTGCTCGCTTGCACCCACCAGCTCAGCTTGCCGGGGCGGACCGCGGAACAGCAGGCTGTGGTCTACAACAACCGCGCTAATGCTTTCCGCGGTAACCGGGAATATGGCTCGGCGATCGCCGACTATGACGAAGCGATCCGTCTCGATCCGAATTACGCCAACGCTTACAACAATCGGGGCATTGCCAACCGTTCTGCGGGGTTGCCGGATCGCGCGGTGGAAGATTTCAACGCGGCGCTGCGGATCAATCCGGAATTCGCCAGCGCCTATGGCAATCGGGGCAGCGCGTACGCCGATCGCGGCGATCTCACACATGCGATTGCCGATTACACCCGCGCCATTGAACTCGATGCCGAGTATTCGAACGCTTACAACAATCGCGGCAATCTCTATCGCCAACAGCGGCGCTACGATCTCGCTATTGCCGACTTCACGGCGGCGATTCGGATCAATCCGGAATATGCGGTCGCGTTCAACAATCGCGGCCGGACCTATCAGGCGATGGGCGACATGACCCACGCGCTGGCTGATTACGAAGAAGCGCGACGGATCGAGCCGGACAATACGGCCTATCAAGGGTTCGGAATGCGGCAGCGCTAATTGGCGGGCGGCGTTTCCGGCGAAGGCTGTTCGGTTGTGGGCGGCTCAGGCGTCGTTGAGGCTGCCGGTGTCTCGACAGCTGGCGCAGCGGCCGGAAAGAGTGCCATGCCTGCCACGTTGTAACCGTGCAAGATCGCGCGATTGCCAACAATTTGGAACGTGATGGTCTCGGTCAAGCCGCCGCTTTCGCACTGACGGTTGTAAACGACAGTGACGAAATGGCCCGACGTAGTTTGGTTGCTGCGCCAGTTGGCTGGATCGCGCGACGGCGTGGTGCAATTACGCAGCGCGCGCACGGCCCCGTTCAACCGGGTGAGATCCTCAACGGTCGCTGAATCGCGGAAGCCTTGGCTGGAGTCGGCCAAGATTTCGGCATCTTGCCCGGCGGCCTGCTGTTCGAAGAAGTGGGATGCTGCGGTCTCAATAGACGCCACGTTCTCCTGAGACATGCATGCGCTCAAGACCACCAGTGCGGCGAGCATTGCGTGTTTCATTTGTATCCCCTTCGGCCCTATGGATTGGCTGTGGAAGCGCTCACGTCAAGTGCGGCGGGCGCGTTAGAATTGACCATGGCCGTTACCAAAGCCCACGTCCGCAAACTGGCACTCGCGCTCGAAGGTGCGATGGAGGTCGTTCACATCGACCGGCCGGCGTTTCGCACCAAAAGGAAGATGTTCGCGACGTTGCCGCCGGATGAGCAGGTCGTGAACTTGATGTTCGATCTGCCGACACAGGAATTCTTCTTGGAGCAGGCGCCGGGCGTGATCGAGCCGCTGCCAGGCGGCTGGGGGCGCATGGGGATGTCGCGGTGCGATCTGAAAGCGGCGGATGAGGCGTTGGTGCATTCTGCTCTTAAGGCGGCACATGCGCTTTGCTTGCCCAAATCACCGGCAAAGAAGTCAAAGCGGAAGAGCTAGGCCGTCAGACAAATGGCGTGATGCGGCGCAGCTCAACTCCTTCAGCGAAAGAAGGCGATTTCGCCGTATTCGATGCGCGAGCGATCACATCTTCGTGGAGCGCGCGTCTAGTCTGGAGCGCGGCCGCATCTTCAGCGTTGGATCAGGTGCAGCAAGGTTTAATTCACCATTACTGCACTAGTGTGAATGCGTTCGGAGAACACCAATGCTCGAGAAACAAATCGGCGAGCCGTGTCCGACCTGCCAGACGCCGCTGCAACGGCGCGCGTCGACCTTTCGCACTATCGTTGGTGATGTCGCGTTCTGTGCGCGCTGCTGCTCATCGTTCGAGCTAGCGCGTGCGGATGATGACTCCACGCTGGCGTTCGGACCGCCGGAATTCGCGCCCGTCTAAGGCGCTGACAGTGCAGAACTGACGCCGGATCCCGAACGGGACCCGGCGTAGATTATTTCACCGATTATCGAGCTGAGCCCGTACTGCAGCTAAGCCATCGCGTGTGATGCGATAGGGGCCGCCTTCTTGGCTGCTGATGAGCCGGCGGCGGCGAAGGCGTTGGAAGACTGAGAGTGTGCAGTCATCCAACCGCCAGCCGTCGCGGTTCACGCAGTCGATTTCGATGATGTGGCCTTCAGTGTTTTTGCGATGATGGATCGCGCCGCCTTGCGCCAGCGCGTGCAGCGTCCGCTGCTCGTACTTTGAAATGTTCACTTGGAATTGCCTGAACTGAACGTGCGTGTTCGCGCCGCGAACGGGCGCGGTTCAGAGCGGACTGGCGTTCAAGCGACGCGGTCCGCGGCGTTAGGCAATCTCAGGCAGCATAGGCAAGGCGGTAATTGGCTGTGCTAGAGTGTTCGCACAAGAGGGGCGAACATGATTTCCAACACGATCACGATCTTCCGCATGCTGCTGACCATTCCACTGTTCGCGCTGCTGGCGTTTGGCGGTGGCGCTTATGGCTGGTGGCCGTTGGTGCTGTTTTTGGGCGCCGGCTTGCTGGACATGGTCGACGGCAAAGTGGCGCGGGCGCGGAACGAGACGAGCGCGTTCGGCGCCATGATCGATCTGATTGGTGATCGGTTGCTGACGTTTGCGGCGGTGTTGGGATTGATGATCGGTGGCACGATCACGGGCGTGCATGTGGCGGCGGGCGTTGTCTTGATTGCGCGCGATCTCATTGTGGCTTCGATGAATGAAGCGCTGCCGGGTAAGCTTGGGCCGCGCGTGGGCACGCAAGAGAAGGTGAAGATCATAGCAGCCTTCTCGGCGCTGACGTTGCTGATCGCGCCGCATTTGTTTGAGCAACAGCAGCCGATCGGGCTCGGCGCGCTTTGGATTGCGGCAGCGCTGACGGTTGCGACTGTCGTTGGGTATTGGCTCGCGGCGCTGAAGGAATTCGCGAAGGGCTAGGCCGGTGCGCGTTCTAGCTTTGCTTCGGGGATTAGGTCGCGCATGCGGTTGCCGAATGAGATGAGGCAGACTTCGGACGGCGACAGCGGGCCGGTGGAATAGCTTGAGCTTTCCATGCCTTGCTGCACGCCTTCGATCAGCACGGTGTCTTCGGCGTTGACTTGGCGATTGATGCGCCAGTTGAGATAGCGTGCGGCGTTCATCTCGCGATTGGCGTTTGGGTGGACGTAGGCGATTTCGCGGATCATCGTTTGCGTCGCGGAGACGGGGATGAATTGCATGAAGTCGACTTGGTCCGGGTAGATGTCGAGCGCGACGTTGGGCCAGAGTTTGTAATAGGCCCACAGGCGCCGGCGTTCTTCAGGGATGTGATCGAACGTGCCGATCAGCTTTTGATATTGGCGCTCCGGCCAATGGTTCGACGGCGTCTCGGTGATGGTGCCCCACATCTTATCGATCCAGGGTTTAGCTTCGATTTTGTAGGTGCCGGCGAGGAGGCGCGACAGGCCTGGGTGCGCAACCGGGATGTGCATGCCGTCGGAATAATTGTCGCCGACGTTTTTCCAGTTCACGGGACGCGGACGCAATGTGACGCGGCCGTTGGGCACAAGCTTTTCAAGTTCGAACGCGGCGAGTTCTTCGGCGTAGGGCGCCATCATTTCGGCGATGCTCGGCAGCCCTTGCGCGAAGCGGATGAAGATAAAGCCGAACGCGATCTCTTGATCGACGGGCTTCAAGCCAAGCTCGTTTGCGTCGAGCCCTTCGAAGCCTTGCCACTTTGGCGCGCCGGCGAAGCCGCCATCGAGCTTGTAGCTCCAGGCATGGTAGGGGCAGACGAGGCGATGGCCGCAAGAGCCACGCGCTTCGGTGGCAATCTTGCCTGCACGGTGACGGCAGACATTGTGGAAGCTGCGGATCGTGTTGTCGTCACCGCGCACGGTGACGACGCGTTCGCCGAGGATGTCGAGCGTGAGATAGTCGCCAGTGTTTGGGACATCATTGATGTGGCCGACGATGTGCCAGGCCTGCGCGAACACTTTCTCGCGTTCAAGTTCAAAGAAACGCTGATCAGTGTAGAGCCAGGCGGGCAGGGATTGCGGGACGACCATTGGCTCCTTGAGTAGTGCGCCTGAAATCTTGCTGCAACATTCGCCGCACAATCTTCGGACGTATGAGGGGATTTCTCGTATTTGTGTTGGCGCTGGCCGCCGTTGGTTGCACGCCGGCGCAGCGCCAGCCGCAATGGTGCAGCGCAGAGATGGTGCGGCGCGACGCTGAGGCGGTTCTGGCAGGCGTGACGCGCGCGACGATCGCCGAGGATATCGAGGCCTACATGTCGTATGTGCCCGAGACGTCGGTGATCGACGATACAAGCGGCGAAGTTATCGATCGCGACCG
Organism: Alphaproteobacteria bacterium; assembly: GCA_026400735.1. Lineage (GTDB taxonomy): Bacteria > Pseudomonadota > Alphaproteobacteria > Caulobacterales > Aquidulcibacteraceae > Vitreimonas. The sequence continues at coordinate 24,272 of JAPLOL010000128.1, forward strand.
CTTGCGCGAGTACGTGCTGCGCGATTGGGGCGTGATCACGGAAACCAAGTCTCTTGAGCAAGGCGTTGAGTCGGTAACGATGAACGGCTGCGAGAGCGCCGAATTGATCGTCAATCAGCGTTGGGAGCGGGTCATGACGCGGCCCAATGGCGCCGAAGGTACAGATTTGATCCTGACGACACAGCGCCATCGCGAAACGTGGCGGCATACCGAGCAAGGCTGGCGCGGGTTCGAAGTTGAGGAGCTTGGCGGCGATATTTTCGTGAACGGCGAGCGCTACGCGCCGGAGTGAGCTGACTTTGGCCGGGGTGTTCTGAGCGCGCGCCACGCCGCGATGAGCGGCCACGCGAGTTGGCCCGCGGCGCCCTTGCCGATTTGGTCGTGCACGCCGAGCGACGCATCGCACGGACGTGGCACGTGGTAGGTGCCGAAGGCTTGGTCGAAGACTGAGAACACGGTGGCGAAGTTTACGCCGGCGCCTTCGGCATCGCGGATGTGATGCCAGCGATGCATGGCGGGCGAGACGAAGACGCGGCCAAGCGGGCCGTAAGTCCATGGCAAGTCCATGTGGATGAAGAGGCCGTAGAAGTGCCGCGTCAGGTTGTTGATCATCAAAGCCCAGAGCGGCAGGCCGAGTAGGGCTAGGAATGTTGTGTCGATCAGCGTGGTGGTGAGGCGGTTGAGCGGGTGAAAGCGCAAGCCGGTCGTCCATGTCATGTGTGTATCGCTGTGATGGATCGCGTGCGTCGGCCATAGAAACGCAGTGTGTTCGAGGCGATGGCGCCAATAAGCGATGAAGTCGCCAGCGAAGATCGCGATGATTGCGACGGTCCAGGCTGGGATGACTGACCAGAAGTCTGCGGAGAAGAGACGCAGGCCCGCCTGTTGGATAAGGCCGCCTGTGTAGGTGAGCGCCATCACCAGAAGCGGCGTCACGATGGCGATGTCGATGGCGAACAAGATGAGGTTGATGCGGATTTGCGGCGTTGCTTCGTGAGCGATGCGTAGGGCATCGCGACCGCGAACGATGAGCGCGATGAGGCCGAAGACGAGCGCGGGCCAGACGAGGCCGCTGAACGCGGTCCAGAACGCTTGGCCAGTTTGAACCAGGAGCGTTTGCAGGACATGCATCAGATCAAGCCCGCAGCCTCGATGAAGCGCATCACACAGAGGCCTCCGCCGCCGAGCAGCACGAGCCAAGTCAGAATGTTGCCGATGAAGCGGAGGATGTTCGGATGCTTGGCGCGCATCATGCCGAAGGCTTGGACGATGCGGCCGAAGGTGAAGGTGGCGCCGAGGATGTGGATCGGCAGCGCAGCGGTGTTGGTGAGTGCGAGCGCGACCAGCAGGAGAAGTGCGAGCGGGGCGTTCTCGGTGAAATTGCCGTGGGCGCGGATAGCGCGGGTGAGTGCGCCTTCGCCGAACGTGCCGGGCTGGATGTTATCGCCGCTGCGGCGGATGCCGGCGTTGATCGAGAGGATCACAAGCAGAAAGGCGTTGAGCCCGGCGTAGAGCGCGACGGCTGCGAAACTATCGTTCATTGAATCCTCGATCATGCGCTGCAGGCCTTCGACGGGCTCAGGCTTCTTGTTATTCGTACTACTGAGCCTGGAGCAATTTCGCCAGCGCTGCGCGGAACCTGCGATCTCGTTTGAGCAAGACTTCGCGGCTCATGGCTTCGCGGCGCGTTGCGTATCGTTCGGCGTAGAGCAGCACCCAGACGCGGCCGCGCGTGGAGCGTGCGCCGAGGCCGGCATTGTGCGTCTCAAGACGCGCTTCGATGTCCACCGTCCAGCCGACATACGTGCGCCGGTCGGCGCCAAGGGCGCTGCCGAGGACGTAGACGTAGCCATCTGACTTCATTTTGGAGGATTGGGAGTCAGCGGACGAAGCAAACGCCAAATCGAGTATATGAGCGCAAATACGCCGATCACGCCCCCTGCAATGATCGCAGGCCCGCCCTCGTGCACCGTCACGCTTTCGGAAAGGAACATGAGTGGGGCGCACGCCACCGCGGCGCTTACCAGCGCGATCCCGAGCCACAACGCGCGATAGATAATCGGATGAACTCGTATCAAGCAAACCCACCGAAGTTCACGAACTTCGTTTCCATATATTCGTCCAAGCCTTCGATGCCGCCTTCGCGGCCCAGGCCGCTTTGTTTCCAGCCGCCGAACGGGATGACTTCGTTGGAGAAGATACCGTCATTGATCGAGACCATGCCGGACTCGATGCGCTCGGCGACGCGCCAGGCGCGGTGGACGTCTTTGGTGAAGAAGTAGGAGGCGAGGCCGAATTCAGTCGCGTTGGCGATGGCGACGGCTTCGTCTTCAGTCTTGAAGCGGATCAGCGGCGCGACCGGGCCGAAGATTTCTTCGGTGTTCACGCGCATGTCGCGGGTGACGTTGGCGAGCACCGTTGGCGTGTAGAATTGCGCGCCGGCGTCGTTCTTCTTGCCGCCGGTGAGGGCAGTGGCGCCGGAGGCGAGCGCTTCGGCGACCATGCGCTCGACTTTTTCGATGGCCTTCTGATCGATCAGCGGCCCAATCTCGACACCGTTTTGATCACCGGGGCCGACTTTAAGTTTGGCGACTGCGTCAGCGAGCTTCTTGGAGAACGTGTCGTAGATCGCGTCTTCAACGAGGATGCGGTTGGCGCAGACGCAGGTTTGGCCAGCGTTGCGGAACTTGGACATGATCGTGCCTTTGACGGCGAGATCGAGATCGGCGTCGGCGAAGACAATGAGCGGGGCGTTGCCGCCGAGTTCGAGCGCGACCTTCTTCACGGTGGAGCCAACGCAAGCGGCGCCGAGCTTCTTGCCAACTTCGGTTGAGCCGGTGAACGAGAAGTGGCGCACGAGATCGCTTTCGCACATCACTTTGCCGACGGCGCTAGCGTTCTCAGTGGTGACGACGTTGAACACGCCTGGCGGCACGCCGGCTTTCTCCGCCAGCTCGGCCAGCACCAAGGCGGTGAGCGGCGTCTGATGCGGAGGCTTCAGCACGATGGTGCAGCCAGCGGCGATAGCCGGCGCGGCTTTGCGGGTGATCATCGCCATCGGGAAATTCCATGGCGTGATCGCGGCGCAGACGCCGATCGGTTGCTTCATGGTCACGTAGCGGCGCGTGCCGGTCGTGGTTGGGATGACGCGGCCGTAGGCGCGCTTCGCTTCCTCGCCGAACCATTCGATGAAGCTCGCGCCATACGCCGCTTCGCCTTTGGCTTCCGCGATCGGCTTGCCACCTTCGAGCGAGATGAGACGGCCGAGGCGATCTAAGTCCGCCATCATAAGATCGAACCAGGCGTGCATGATCTGCGCGCGCTCTTTCGCGGGTTTTGCGGCCCAGAGCGGAAAGGCGCGGTGCGCGGCGGCAATCGCTTCTTCAGTTTCGGCGGCGCCGAGATCGGGGACTTCAGCGATGACGTCCTGCGTTGCCGGATTGAACACCTGGAAGCGCTTTGCGCCCGAGCGCCATTTGCCGTCGATATAGGCGTCAGTGCGGAACGTAGGCTTCATTGTGGATGTTCCTCAAACGGCATGTTGGGTCAGGACATTGCGCAGGCTCAACGCCGCTTCAAGCCTTGAGGCGCAGGCTTTAGCGGATTTGTGGCGCGGCATTCGTGCAAGGCGTATAGGTTAGGAAAAAGAGGTCCCGCATGAGCTGGAAAGATGTCCTGGTCATCGTCTCCGAGGCGGACGCGGACGAGCCCGCATTGGCGCTCGGCGAAATTCTGGCCGGCTTGTGCGCTGATTGCCACTTGTCGGCAGCGTTTCTGACGCCTTTGCCGGACGAGCCTTTGGCGTATGAGCCAACCGTGGTCGCGGGCGTGTGGGCCGAATTGCTGGGCCGTGCGCGTCAGGATGCGGAAGTCGAGCGCAAGAAGGTCGAGGCGCGGCTGAAGCGTTCGGGCAAGACCACCGAACTGCGAACCGCGGAGGCGCTTTCGCGGGATCTTGGCCGCGTCGCGGCCGTGCACGCGCGCTACGCCGACGTGGCGGTCATGACCAGGCCGACTGACGGCGTGGGCGTCGAGTTGCGCGAGGAAATCATTGAGGGCGTGCTCTTCCATTCTGGCCGCCCGGCGCTGATCGCGCCGCCTGGCTGGACGGGTACGACTGTCGGCAAACGTGTGCTGGTTGCGTGGGATGCGAGCCGTGAAGCAACGCGCGCGCTCTCCGAGGCGGACGATTTGCTGGAGAATGCTGAGGCGGTGACCGTGCTTACGGTGGACGCGAAGCCGAAGATGTTTGGCCATGGCGATCAGCCGGGAAGCAATATTGCCGGTCACCTCAATCGCCGAGGGTTGCCGGCGGAAGTGCGCAACGTTGATAGCGGCGACCGTTCGGCGTCAGCGGCGATTTTGGAAGAGGCGAAAAAGTTCAACGCCGATCTGATTGTGATGGGTGGCTACGCACATTCGCGACTGCGCGAACTTGTGTTCGGCGGCGCTACGCGTGAGCTGCTGCGGACGACGACCGTGCCGCTGTTGATGGCGCACTAAACAGGGAGGCGGGGCATGGATTTCAATTTTTCTATGATCGACGGCGGACTCGCGGTGCTGCTTGCGATCGTCGTCATTTGGGCCGCGCTGAAGCTGGTGACGCGTCTGGTTGTCGGCATCATTCTGGTTGTCGTGATCGCGGTGATGTTCTTCGGTGTTCACCTCAGTGATTTCGGGATCAATCTCGGCGGCTAGGCGCCCCGTTGAAGGCGAAGTTCCGGAATTGACGAGTTGCAGGATCGTACTCCACGCCGAACGTGATCGGACCGCCATCGCAAATCTCGATCGGCGCGGTGCGCCAGGTCTCCGGGTCCACGGAATCCGCGTCGACTCCGTTGACGTAAATAATTCGACGGCCACCGATCACTAGGCCCGCGATCTGTCTGTAGTAACGACCAGGTGAAGGGCTCTCGCCCATCTCTTCCTGCTGGTGAGCTACGATACGAATGAGCTCGCGTTCCATCGTGCGAATGTCAGCTTCAGTGGGCGTCCAGACATCGTCTATTGGTCCAGGCGAAACTCTGCTGCACTGGTGGCCGAACGCCCGCGATGTCTCACCGGTCAGGACCGCGCGCGTGTTGGCGCTCCAGATTTCGCCCGCACGGTCCTGCACCGCGGCTGGCGGAGGCGCACATGAGGCCGCAAGGGTGGCAAGCATAACGATCAGTCGGCGCTTCATTGCCCAGCTCAGGAAAACCAGTGCGGCATCGGAGCATGCCCCTTGTGTGCTCGGTGCGCCACACCTAGTTCATGCTCACAAGTAACACTCATGCCATGTTGACCAGCCGCAATGGGGGTTAACGTGGGACGCCGTAAGGGTCGCTCATGGATATGGAAAAGCTCACCGAGCGTGCGCGCGGATTCGTGCAAGCCGCGCAGACGATCGCTATTCGCGAACAACACCAACAACTCGAAACACAGCATTTGCTGAAAGCGCTGCTCGATGACCGTGAAGGTCTCGCGGCGGGTCTGCTGAACGCTGCAGGCGCCAATGCGCGTCAGGCGGCGGATGAAGCCGATAAGTCGGTGCAGTCGCTGCCGAAGGTGCAGGGTGGCGGCGATCGCATGTATGCGGCGATGTCATTTAACCGCGCGCTGGATGCGGCTGATCAGGCCGCGACGAAGGCCGGCGATAGTTACGTCACGGCTGAGCGCCTGCTCTTTGGCCTCGCTATCGCCGATGGCAAAGCCTCTGAGATTTTGAAGAAGGCGGGGCTAACCCCGCAGAAGCTGGAAGCGGCGATTGGCGAGCTGCGCAAGGGCCGCACGGCGCAATCATCGTCGGCTGAAGATCAGTATGACGCGCTGAAGAAGTATGCGCGCGATCTCACCGAGGATGCGCGCAAGGGAAAGCTCGATCCTGTTATCGGCCGCGACGAGGAAATTCGGCGCACGATCCAGGTGCTGTCGCGTCGTACGAAGAACAACCCGGTGCTGATCGGTGAGCCTGGCGTTGGCAAGACCGCGATCGCCGAAGGTTTGGCGCTGCGCATCATCAATGGCGATGTGCCGGAAAGCCTCAAGCACAAGAAGTTGCTGGCGCTCGATATGGGCTCGCTGATTGCGGGCGCGAAGTTTCGCGGTGAGTTCGAAGAGCGGCTGAAGGCGGTTCTGAATGAAGTGATGTCTGCCGAGGGCGGCATCATTCTCTTCATCGACGAAATGCACACGCTGGTTGGCGCGGGCAAAGCCGATGGTGCAATGGATGCGTCGAACTTGCTGAAGCCGGCTTTGGCGCGCGGTGAGTTGCACTGCGTTGGCGCGACGACGTTGGATGAGTACCGCAAGCACGTGGAGAAGGACGCTGCCTTGGCGCGGCGATTCCAACCGGTGTTCGTTGACGAACCGAGCGTCGAAGATTCAATCTCGATCTTGCGGGGCCTGAAGGATCGCTACGAGCAGCACCATGGCGTGCGCATCTCGGACGCGGCGATCGTCGCGGCGGCCCAGCTTTCGCATCGCTACATCACCGATCGCTTCCTGCCGGACAAAGCCATCGATCTGATGGACGAGGCAGCGTCGCGCTTGCGGATGCAGGTGGATTCCAAGCCCGAGGAACTGGACGAACTCGATCGCCGTGCGCTGCAGTTGAAGATCGAGCTCGAAGCGCTCAAGAAAGAGAAGGATGCCGGATCGCAAGATCGAGTGACGAAGCTCGAAGCCGAGATCGCGCAGATTGACACGCGTTCAGCTGAGCTGACCGCGCGCTGGTCGGCGGAAAAGCAGAAGCTGCAAGTGACTTCAAAGTCGAAGGAGGAGTTGGAAAAGCTCCACACCGAATACGAGCAAGCCGTTCGGCAGGGCAATCTCGCGCGTGCGTCGGAGCTGAAGTACGGGCGTATTCCGCAACTCGAAAAGCAAATTGCCGACGCGGAGCAAGCGGGCGGTGAAGGCGGCGGCTTGGTGAAGGAAGTTGTCGACGCTGAAGCAATCGCCGGCGTCGTGTCGCGCTGGACCGGCGTGCCGGTCGAAAAGATGCTGGAAGGCGAGAAGGCCAAGCTGCTGGCGATGGAGGAATCGCTACGCGGGCGCGTCATCGGCCAAGAGCCAGCATTGCGCGCTGTGGCTGATGCTGTGCGCCGCTCGCGGGCGGGGCTGCAGGACCCGAACCGGCCGATCGGCTCGTTCATGTTCTTGGGGCCGACGGGCGTTGGTAAGACCGAGCTTACGAAGGCGGTCGCCGAGTTTCTGTTCGACGATGAACATGCGCTGACGCGCATCGACATGTCTGAGTACATGGAGAAGCATTCCGTCGCGCGTCTGATCGGCGCGCCGCCGGGTTATGTTGGTTATGAAGAGGGTGGCGCCCTCACGGAGGCTGTGCGTCGCCGGCCTTATCAGGTGATCTTGTTCGATGAGATCGAGAAAGCGCATCCGGATGTGTTCAACGTTCTTCTGCAGGTGCTGGATGATGGCCGTCTGACCGATGGCCAAGGCCGCACTGTCGATTTCAAAAACACATTGTTGATCATGACGTCGAATGCCGGGTCGCAATTTTTGGCGGAGCAGCCAGATGGCGCGGATGTTGAGGACGTGCGCGGGCCGGTGATGAACGAGCTGCGCTCGCGCTTCCGCCCGGAATTCTTGAACCGTGTGGACGAAATCATTCTCTTCAAGCGTCTCGAACGTGCGCAGATGGGCGCCATCGTTGAGATCCAGCTGAAGCGGCTTGAGAAGCTGCTGGCGGCGCGGAGTATCACGATGGAGCTGGATACGCGCGCGAAAGCGGAATTGGCGAAGCGCGGCTACGATCCAGCTTGGGGTGCACGGCCGCTGAAGCGTGTGATCCAGAAGGATATTCAGGATCCGTTCGCACGGCTCATTCTGGAGGGACGGGTGAAGGATAAGGATCGCGTCGTCGTTACGTTCGACGGCAACGATTTCCTGTTCAATGGCGCCAGCGATAAAGCCGCTGCATAAAAAAGGGCGGAGCGCAGGCTCCGCCCTTCGTTATTTCCCGCACCCGTTACGGATGCGTGTTTTCGTTATCGTCGGTCGCGCGGGCGACGGAGTTTGCGGCGTCGTTGGTTGCGCCTTCAATGGCTTCGCCGGTGGCGTCAGCTGCTGCGCCAACGTCGTTTCCGGCATTCTCAAGCGCTTGACCCGTTTCGTCGGCGGCTTGGTTCACATCTTGCTCGGCGGCATTTTGGTCAGCAGGTGTGCAGGCGCCCAAACCTAAAGTAGCGACTGCAGCAAGCGCGATCAAAAATCTCATACGGTCTCTCTCCAACGCATTTGCCCCTCGCAGCGCGCGGATGCTAGCCTGACGCAGCGCGCGCGAGTACCCACAAAACTGCGTCAGCAATTGAACCGAATGCATGGAACCAATTGGCTACATATGCATTTTGTGAGGTTGATGCGGGCGCTTAATCCAAAAACGTGGCTTTCACTTGCACGTCGGGACATCATCCCGATCGCGGTGCTGCTTGGCATTGCTGTGCCTGTTTGGGCTTTCACCGAAATCGCGGAGGAGGTCGGCGAGGGCGATGCGCGCTGGTTCGATGAAAGCGTGCTGCTTGCGCTACGTACATCCGATCCGGCTGATCCGATTGGCCCGCATTGGGTCGAAGCTTCGGTGATGGATATCACAGCGCTTGGCGGCTTCACCGTGCTTGCGCTGGTGACGCTGCTGGCTGTTGGGTACTTGCTCACATTGAAACGCTGGGCCGACGCCGCTCTGCTGTTGGCGGCGACGGTTGGCGGCACGGCGATCAGCGAAGGCTTGAAGATGGGCTTTAACCGGCCGCGTCCTGATCTTGTCGCGCACGTCGTTGAGACGACGAGCATGAGCTTTCCGAGTGGCCACGCGATGCTGTCGGCCGTGACGTATCTGACATTGGGTGCGCTCATTGCGCGAACGCAGGATCGCACGAGCTTACACGGCTACGTTTTGGGAGCGGCGGTACTGCTGACCGTCCTGATCGGCGTGAGCCGCATCTATCTGGGCGTCCATTGGCCGACTGATGTGCTGGCCGGATGGTGTCTAGGCGCGGCGTGGGCGCTTTTGTGTTGGACCGTGGCCACTTGGCTGACACGCGATCGCGCGCCTAAACTGGAGCCATGAGCGAAAATCCAGGCGATGCCGTCATGTTCACGATCGAGCCCAAACCGCGCGATCTAGGTGATAACTTCTCGGTACGGCGCGCCTTGCCCGCGATCGAGAAGCGGATGGTGGGGCCGTTTATCTTCTGGGACGAGTTTGGGCCGGCGCATTTTCCTGTCGGGAAGGGGCTCGACGTTCGTCCGCATCCGCACATCAATCTCGCGACGGTCACGTATCTGTTCGAGGGCGAGATCTTTCATCGCGATACGCTGGGCTCGGCGCAAGCAATTAAGCCGGGCGACGTGAACTGGATGAATGCGGGGCGCGGCATCGCGCATTCGGAGCGCACGCGCGCTGAGTTGCGTGTGACGGGATCGCCGATTGCGGGCATTCAGTCCTGGGTGGCTCTGCCGGAAGAGCATGAGGAGAGCGAGCCGTTCTTCAAGCATCACGGTGTTGGTGAGCTGCCGGTGATTGATGAGGGCGGCAAGGTCGTGCGCGTGATTGCTGGTTCGTTGTACGGCAAGGCGTCTCCGGTGAAGACGTACTCGGAAATGTTCTACGCGGACGCGCAGCTTGAGGCTGGCGCTTCGTTGCCGCTTAGTGCGGAGCACGAGGAGCGTGCACTTTATCTCACAAGTGGCGAGATTGAGATTGCGGGTGATCGGTTTGAGAAGGGGCGGCTGCTGATTTTTCGACCCGGCGACGCGACTACGATCAAGGCGCTCACGCCTGCGCGCTTCTTATTGCTCGGCGGCGCCAGTCTTGGTGCGCGCCATCTGTGGTGGAATTTTGTGTCGTCGCGGAAAGAGCGGATCGAGCAGGCGAAGGAAGATTGGAAGGCGGGACGCTTCGGCACTGTGCCCGGCGACGACAAGGAATTCATCCCGCTACCGGAGCATTGAGCGTCTGCTTTTCGCCGGGAACAGTCATTCCCCTGCGTCCGTCTAGGACCACACGATGCACCAGGTCCGCTGACACACACACCATCGATAATGGTATTCGTAACTATGCCAGTGCGCGACTAATGCCGACGTCGCCGAATTCGCAGACTTTCCCCAATTACCTTGTGCCGCAAATCGACCGATTTCCATTCGGCCTCAGATATTGACCGCACACGTTCGGAAAACACATCCGAGTCGAGCAGCACGGCTGCGCCAAGCGCCCAGAGCAACATCGGACCAACGCAGATAAAATATGCGCCCCACAAAAAGGAGTAGTCCAACCGCCGCGCGGCTTCGGTGACATTGAATCCTACCTGAAACAGCGCTGCGCAAAACGTGAGCCCAAAGATCAGAGGCCAGAACGCCGCCACTCCGATAGCAATGCCGCGAAGGAAAATCACATAGGCGCGCAGTGCCGTCATGCCCCCACAGCCTCTGTTGACTCCATGTTTGGCACCGCTCCGAAGCGACGAATCAATTTCCGCATCCGCAATCGCTCTCCGCACATCGCCGATACGTGCAGACAGTCCTAACAGCGCGATGAGCGCACCAAAGCGAACTGCCGTCTGCCGCATCGCATTGACCCGCTGACCGATGGCATGCCCTACCCAACAGCTTGTTGTCGAGAGTTTGCTATGGGCCAAAAGCTGCCCTCTGCATTTACTTGAAAATTTCGCTTGAGCCGTCCCTAAGGTCCGGGCTGCATAGTCTGGCCGTTCGAGGAAGGTGATGAAACCTAACGTGTTCCAGGAGACCGCAGCGGCGGTGGCGAAGCGCTTCGGCGTCTCCGTCAAAGCGCTGCGCGTTTACGAGGATGCGGGGTTGCTGAAGCCGGCGCGGACGGTGGCTGGCTGGCGAATTTATCGGCAGCCAGAGATCGAGCGGCTCTCTGCCATTCTGGCGTTGAAGCAGCTTGGCCTGCCGTTGAAGCGTATCGGTGATTTGCTGCGCGGCAGTGGTGATCTTGCGGCGGCGTTGGCGCTGCAAGAGGCGGCGCTGGAAGATGCACGCAGCGAAGCGGAGCAAGCGTTAGCGCTGGTGCGTCAGGCGCATGCGAAGCTCAAAGGCAAACAATCGCTCTCCCCGGACGAACTAGGAAAGCTCGTCAGGAGTACGGCAATGTCTGAAACAAAGTGGTCCCCGAAGATGGAGGCGTTGGCGCAGAAGCACTACACGCCGGAGCAATTGAATAAGCTGCGCTCGCGTGAGTTTTCGGCAGAGGATCAAGCACGCGTTGGTGCGGCGTGGACGCAAATCTTTGCCGATGTCGATGCACTCGGAGCGAATGCTGATCCTGCAAGTGCGAAGGCGCTTGAGATTGGCGGGCGCGCGCAGGCGCTTATTGCTGATTTCACGCAAGGCGATCCGGCGTTGTTCAAGGCGGCGGGCGCGATGAACCGCGAAGCGATGACCGATCCGGATCTCGCTCGGCAAATGCCAATGCAAGTTGGCCATTGGCAGTTTCTGGCCCGCGTCTTCGAGGAACTCAAAAAGCAAAGCTAACGTGCCGGACCTCTCGCACTGCGGGAGGTCCGCGCATGACGCGCACTTCATTTACGCTCCCCGTTGCACGTTTGTTGTTTCGGTGAAACAGTACCTGTCTTGGCCTCGACAGGCCGACATAAGCGAGAAGCGGCGCAGCCGCTGGCGCCGCCCCAACCCCACAGCGGGAAACAAGGGAGTGCGCGCCATGCCTGAAAGCAAATCGGCTAACGTAGTGAGGGCTATTGCCGTCGTCGGTCCGACCGGAGCGGGCAAGACGGCGTTGATCCAAGCTCTGGCTTCAGCTGCTTCGGGTGGCGCGGGAATTTCCCCGGCCGCAGCGGGCCAATCAACCGAAACCAATTTCACCGCAATCGATTTCATGGGCGATCATTACGCCCTCATAGACGCGCCAGGCGCCGTCGATTTTCTAGCAGACGCAGATTTTGCATTGCCGGCCGTCGATTTGGCTATCGTGGTGGCCGATCCTGATCCGGACAAAGCTGTTCTGGTTCAGCCATTTCTCAAAGCGCTCGAAGATCTGCAAATTCCGCGCGCGATCTTCATCAACAAGATCGACACGGCGCGCGGCCGAATCCGTGATTTGTTGGAAGCGCTGCAGCCGGTTTCAACGACGCCTTTGGTAGCGCGACAGATTCCAATTTGGGAAGGCGAGAAAGTCACGGGCTTTGTCGATCTCGCGCTGGAGCGCGCGTACCGATACCAGCCGGGTAAACCATCTGAGATTATCGACATCCCGAAAGACTTGAGTGAGCGTGAAACCGAAGCGCGCTTCCATCTGCTTGAACAGCTCGCCGACTTTGACGATGAGCTGATGGAAAAACTGCTGTCCGATGTCACGCCTGACCGCGACACGGTATTCCGTGATCTGACAACCGAGACGCGCGATGGCTTGATCGCGCCGGTATTTTTCGGATCGACGGCCAATGGCAATGGTGTGCGGCGGCTTTTGAAGGCGCTGCGACACGATACGCCGGAGCCGAAATTCGCTGCAGCTCGCCTCGGCCTCACCGGCAATGGGGCTTACGTCGCCAAAATTTCGCATGCGGGGCAGGCAGGAAAGCTTGCTTACGCGCGGGTGTTCGGCGGTGCGCTCAATGACAGCGATCAACTGACGCTAAGTGATGGCTCAACCCAGAGACCCGGTGCGCTGTTCTCGGTGAGTGGCGCCCAAACAAAGAAGGTCTCGCGCGTGCCGGAAGGCGACATCGCTGCTGTCGGCAAACTCGATCCGGTTGCGGCGGGCGATTTACTCGGTTCTAGTGGACCGCAGAAGATCAAGCTCAACTTCAAGAAACGCTTCCCGGTTTATCAGCTCGCTATCGCGACGAAGGACCGGAAGGATGATGTGCGTCTCTCAGGCGCGTTGCAGAAATTGGTGGACGAGGACGCAGGCCTCAATGTCCTGCATGATCAGTCGACGCACGAGATCCTGCTGCAGGGGCAGGGCGAGCCGCACTTGCGTTCCGTACTTGATCGGCTGAAGGCACGATTCAACGTGGAGGTTACAACGACGGCGCCGTCGACGCCGTACAAGGAAAGTTTGCGCAAGAATGTTGAGGTCCGTGGCCGTCACAAAAAGCAAACCGGCGGTCATGGTCAGTTCGGCGATTGCGTCATCCAAGTGCGGCCGTTGCCTCGCGGCGAGGGCTTTCAGTTCGTTGACAAGATCACCGGAGGCGCCATTCCGCGCCAATGGATTCCGGCCGTCGAAGCCGGCGTGAAAGATGCGATGCTGAAAGGCGCAATTGGCTTTCCGGTTGTCGATGTAGCGGTGACGCTGATTGATGGTTCGTTCCACTCCGTGGATTCGAGCGAGCATTCGTTCCAGCAAGCGGGCCGGCTCGGCATGCAAGAAGCAATCGAGCAATGCGGTTCGGTGCTGCTTGAGCCGGTTGAGAAGCTGTCGATCTACACGCCGAGCTCGGGCACGCCGAAAATCAATTCGGCGGTGTCGAGCCATAACGGCCAAATCCTTGGGTTCCAGCCACGCGAAGGTTGGCCGGGGTGGGATCGGGTAGATGTGTATCTGCCGCATAGCGAACGGCAGAACTTCATCATCGAGTTACGATCGCTGACCCAAGGTTTGGCGACATTCGAGGCGGAGTTTGATCACATGGTCGAGGTTAGCGGCCGCCGCGCTGATGATGTCGCCAAGAGCACCCAGGCGCGCGCGAGCGCGTAATGATCGCTTCACTTCCCGCGGCGCCGCATCTGGCGTCGTGGGGAGTGAAGTTCTATTCTGAAGTCCCATGCAAAGCGGCGGCAGAGAGGAGATGCATCTCCATGATCTGCGCATTGGCGCGCGCGTGCGCCAGCGCCGGCTGGAGCTTGGCATGTCGCAGGCGGCGTTAGCAAAGAAGCTTCGCCTCACGTTTCAACAAATTCAAAAATATGAAAACGGGATCAATCGCGTTTCCGCGTCGACGCTGATTGAGATCGCGCGCGCGTTGAACGCACCTGCTGCATGGTTTCTTGAGGAGACGCCTTCATCGCGTGAGCAGCTCAGTTCCGCGGTTGATGGCCTCGCCACGCTAGCGCGAGAGCTCATCAGGGATGACACGGCGGATGTGCAGCTAGCCTTTGCAAATGCGGTGTTGGGTGATTTGCCGCTGGCGATCTATCTCATCGATCCCGACGGCCGTCTGACCTATTGCAACGCCGCCGCTGCCCGGTTTGCGGGACGCGAACCGCGCGTTGGGCGTGACAAGTGGTGCGTTACTTGGCGGCTTTGGGAGCGCGATGGCCGGCGCTTGCCGCACGAGTGCTGCCCGATGGCCGTTGCGATGAAGGAAGACAGAGCGATACGCGGCGCAAGCGCCATCGCCGAGCGTCCTGACGGATCTCGGACGTTGTTTACGCCTTTTCCGACGCCGCTCCATGATCAGAGTGGCGCGCTTATTGGCGGCTTTAACGCGCTGTCGCCGCTGTTGGCGTAGGTGGCTGCCGGCGAGACGTAGGCGGTGCAAGAGGATTGTTGCGGAAGAAGGCGCACATGTCGCCGTTGCCTCCCGCTTCATTCTGTCGACAGCACTGCAGCAGCGGCCACGTCTTCTGCTTGCAGGTATACAGCGCCGCCTAGGCTGCCGACGCCCATGCCGATCAGCAGCATGCAAAGCGTTGTCATCATGCGGCTGCGCTTACGCACGGGCTTTTGGTCGTAGAGATGGCCGATCAGGTTTCGTTGGGCTGTGAGCGCCATCAAGGCAGCGACGCCAAACTCCACCGCCGAAATCCAGACCAGTGGCGAGCCTTGCAGCAAGCTGCCGGCGAGCGTGATCGTCAAACCAGCGCCGCCCAAACTTACCGTCGCGAGTTGATCGAAGAACCGCGATTGCAGTTCGTATGCGAGATCTGGCGAAACCTCTTTGATCCGTTCCGGCAGCTCTTCCTTCTTAGCCATGTCGATCCTCGTTAGCTCAAAATCACAAGAGAGGTGCTCATGCCATTTTTTCCTTCGGCTTCAGCGAAAGACGCCGCTCATCGTACGCCGCCCACAAGCAAGCCGCGATGATCAACGCGGCGCCCATGTATATCTCTGGGCGCGGCACTTCGTGAAAAAGGAAGAAGCCGATCAGACTTGCATAGATGAGCTCGGTGTAGTGGATCGGCGCCAGCTGCTGCGCTTCAGCGCGCGCGTACGCTTGCGCCATTAGATACATGAAGACGGCGGCGAGTGCGCCGAGTTGCAAGAAGAACCACCAGCCATCGAAGTTCGGCGGCGTGGCGTAGGCGAGCGTGGGAGCAAACAGGATGAGGCCTGGCACCACGCTTGTCATGAGACTGACAATGACGGGTCCATCTTTCTGCGCGCGTTCGCGCAGCAGCACCATGGCGAGAGAAAAGAAGGTGGCCGCAAGCAAGGCAGCGATCACGCCAAGGTCGTGCAGCGGTGATTCTGCTTCACTTGGTGCGCCTTGCATCGCGAGGAGCACGCCGCCAAAGCCCACGAGCGCGCAGATGACACTTGAGGCGCGGATTCGCTCTTTGAGGATGAGGAACGCCACGAACGGCGCGAGCAAGGGGTAGATAAACGAGAGCGTCACCGCCTCGGCCAGCGGCAAAACTTTCAATGACCAAAAGAAAGTAACCGCGCAGATGGCGATGACGAAGCCACGCAGCCCATGCGCCCGCCACATCTCTTTCGTGACGGTAGGGCGCCCGGCGCGCCACCAGATCAGTAACGAGAAGAACGCGCCAAATAGGTAGCGGCCAAAGCTCACGAGCAGAACGTGATTGCTTTGCATGAGGTGCTTGATCGTCGCGTCCATAGCCGAGCCGGCAATGATCGCCAGCGTCAGGACAAGCGCTGGCGGCAGACGCGCGAACATGAAAACTCCCCGCGCGCCTTTTGGCCCGCGGGGAGTTTAACCGCAATTGCGATTTGTCGTTCTTTACGGCGTTGTGGTCGCCGGCGGCGTGGTCGTCGTTTGGCCGGCCGGTTGACCGTTGGTTTGCGCGTCGAGTGCTTCGCCGGCTTCTTCCGACGGGCCTTGGCCCAGATCGGTCGTGCCGGTGGTGGATTGTTCACGCGCGGTGTCGGCGTTTTCGCCGGCTTCTTCGTTTGGGCCTTGGCTACAGGCAACGACGCCCAGCATGCTCAGGGCGGCGGCTGCGCCCAGCAAAGATTTCAACATCATGTTTCTCCTGAAGTGTCCCAGTTATTGGGCGGCATCACCGCCGAGGGTCTCAACGTTCCCGCAACAACACGGTTCCGAAAAAGGTGCGGCGCCGGTGACGAGGTCACACGGCGCCGCGTTTTCCAATGCGCACTCAGTCCAGCGGGCGGGCATCGGTTGTTTGATTACGGACGGGTATTCGGATTGCCGTCGGTGGCGTCGTTGACAGCGTCAGCGGCGTCATTGTTGTTGGTGTTGCCGGTGGCTTGATCGACGCCTTCGCCAGCTTGTTCGAGCGGCCCGTCGCCAAGATTTTCGTGACCTTGGGTTGCTTCTTCAATTGCAGAATCTGCGTTTTCACCGGCTTTCTCGGCGCTGCCTTGACTGCAGGCGGCCAAGCTCAGCATGGCGGCCGCGGCAGCCGCGGTGGCGATGGTCTTGAGCATGAAATGGTCTCCCTAAGCGCGCCCGATCAGCGGGTCGGCACAGCGGAAACACTTAAGTGCATGACAGGTTCCAGGGTCGGAACGCTGGCGTTGCGAATGCCCGGCGCTATAAGCGGGCCAACGAGGGAACAATGTCGGCGCAACTCACGGAAGACCAAGAACTTATCGTCGAAACCGCGCGCAGCTTCGCGCAGGAAAAGCTCCGTCCCAACGCAGCGCGCTGGGAAGAGGAGGGTTTGAGCCGCGAGACGCTGCAGGAATTGGCGCGCCTTGGCTTCGGCGGCATCTATGTGCGCGAAGAGCATGGCGGTTCGGGTCTGTCGCGTCTCGATGCGGCGTTGATCTTCGAAGAACTTTCACGGGGTTGCATTTCGACGGCGGCGTTTCTGTCGATCCACAACATGTGCTCGTGGATGATCGACTCTTTCGGCAGCGACGAGCAGCGGGCGGAATGGCTGCCGAAGCTCGTCAGCATGGACAAGATCGCTTCGTATTGTTTGACGGAGCCGGGTTCAGGCTCGGACGCTGGCGCGTTGCGCACGACCGCGAAGCCTGATGGCAATTCGCAGTATGTGATCAACGGCTCGAAGGCATTCATCTCGGGCGCAGGTTTTTCCGATCTCTACGTTCTGATGTGTCGTACTGGTGAGGATGGCCCGAAGGGCGTGTCTACCGTTCTCGTCCCGGACGGGACGAAGGGGCTTTCGTTCGGCAAGAACGAAGACAAGATGGGCTGGCGCGCGCAGCCGACGGCGATTGTGAACTTCGAAGATTGCCGAGTGCCAGTTGAGAACCGCATCGGTCCTGAAGGCGAGGGCTTCAAGTACGCGATGAAGGGCCTCGACGGCGGGCGGCTAAACATCGCGGCGTGCGCATTGGGCGGCGCGCAAGATGCTCTCGATCGCGCGCTTGGCTATGTGAAAGAGCGTAAGCAGTTCGGTAAGCGCCTTGCCGATTTCCAGAACACGCAGTTCGTGTTGGCGGATATGGAAACTGAACTCGCGGCGTGTCGCTCGCTGCTGCACACAGCGGCGCGCAAACTCGATGCGAAGGCGCCGGATGCAACGAAGTATTGCGCCATGGCGAAACGCTTCGTGACGGACGCTGCGTTCAAGGTTGCCGATCAGGCGCTGCAGCTGCATGGCGGCTACGGCTATCTGGCTGATTATGAGGTTGAGCGGATCGTTCGCGACCTACGCGTGCATCGCATTCTCGAAGGCACCAACGAGATTATGCGCGTCATCGTTTCGCGCGAAATGCTGAAGGAATGAGTCGAGACACCAAGGGCGAGACGCGCGCGATCAATATGATCCTTTGGCAGGATTGGGACCCGATCGGCTGCGGCGTGCCCGAGGATGAATACAAATCTTACGTCTGGCCGGTGTATAAGCTGCTCATCGATGGCGCGCCGCGCGAGGCTATCGCAAGCTATTTGCGCGAGACTGCTGATGAGGTCATCACTGTCTCCGTGCCCGAAAATCGCCTCCAGCTCGTCGTTGATAAGCTGATCGCGCTCGGGGTGAAGGCGACTGGAGAGTACGGACAATGATCATACGCGCGATGTTTCTGGGCTTTCTGCTCTGGCTTGGAGTGGCGGCCGCGTTCCGGTTTGGCGGCCAGTATTTCTTCTTGCCGGATGAGTCGCTGCGGATGGTGACTTTCCTTTCGGCGCCGGTGATTGGCGCAGTGCTGGGCTTTATCCTTCTGAAGGTGCTTGGCGAGGCAGCGGGTGACGAAGGCGAGGCGTCCATTGGATTGACGCTACCGGTGCTGCTGTTGAACGGCTTTCTCACGCATGAATTTCCGAACGCGTTTCCGAACCTGGACCCAACGCTGGATGCGACGTTCGGCGCCTGGTCGCTGCTCTTCGGCGGCTCGATCCTGTTCATGGGCTTGTGGACGACGAAGCTCGCGCCGCAGGACGAGCGCATATGAATCGACGCGATGTCTTGGCTGGCGCAGTTGCGCTGGCGGGGTGCGCAAGTGTGAACCAGCCCATGCAGACAACAGGACGCCCCGTCATCATCGCGCACCGCGGCGCAAGCGCGTATCGGCCTGAGCACACGCTCGCTGGCTATCTGCTTGCGATCGAGCAGGGTGCGGATTTCATCGAGCCCGATCTGGTGATGACGAAAGACCACGTGCTGGTTTGCCGTCACGAGAACGAGATTTCGGGGACGACGAACGTTGCAGATCACCCGGAGTTTGCGGATCGGCGCAAGGCGAAGACTGTTGACGGGACAGAGGCGCTTGGCTGGTGGGTCGAGGATTTCACGCTTGCTGAGTTGAAGACGCTGCGCGCGCGCGAGCGCATTCCGCAGCTCCGGCCCGGCAACACGCAGTACAACGATCAGTTCGAAATTCCGACATTCGCTGAGGCGCTAGCGTTGGCGCAGCAACACGGCAAAGGAATCTACCCTGAGCTGAAACATCCGACTTTCCTGCGCGAGCAAGGCGTCGATCCGACGCCTGCATTCATTAGCGCGGTTCGTGAAGGCGGTGGGCAGCGCGCAGCGGACATTATGTATGTTCAATGCTTCGAAATCGGCGCGATCCGCTCGTTGGCGGAGATGTCATCGATCCGTTGGCAATGTGTGCAGCTTGCCTCGGTCGATGGCGGTCCGTGGGATCAGCGCGATACGACCTACGCGCAGATGCTCGCTGGCGAGGGGCTCACCCGCATTGCAGAATACGCGCGCGGTATCGGCGTCGAGAAGACGCTCATCATTCCGCGCGATGCAAACAACAATCTCGCGTCGCCCACCGATCTTGTGCAGCGAGCGCATGCGGCGAACTTGGTTGTTCATCCGTGGACGTTTAGGCCCGAGAACTTTTTCCTGCCGACTTCATTGCGCGTCGGCGCGACCAGCGCGCAGGAAACGCTGCGTCTGCATGGCAATCTCGATGCTGAGCTTCGCGCGTTTTACGCCGCCGGCGTCGATGGTGTGTTCAGCGACGATCCTGCAGCGGCGGTCGCCGCGCGTAACTAAAAAGCCCTCCGCTTGCGCGAAGGGCTTTCGAGACGCGTCGTAGTGAAGTGAGTTAGGCGACGCGCCGCAACATGTTGCGGTTTAGGATTGGCGCTTGCGCTTCAAGGATATCCTGCAGCACGCGGACGCGCGTTTGTTCTTCCTTGATCGAAAGCAGATGAATTTCGCGCGCGCCGAGATTTTCCGCGGCTTGCCACATGTCGTGACGGCCTAACGTCGCCGAGAAGTCCGCGGTCTGCGCCGCGTACAAGCAGATCGGGCCACCCCAATCTTGTGACGGTTGGTCGTGTGGCTTTACGAACATGTAAACGCCGCCGATCGCCTCCCAATCACGCTGCGCGCGCGCGATTTCGAACTCGAACCAGCGACCACTGCCGCCTTGCCAATTGAAGGTATTCAAATGCCCCTCCGGAAAACCGATTGAGGCGGAATCTAGAGTGAGTCGGCGCGACCGTGCATCAGGCAGCGGGATCTATGCTTACAGTTTTGACATCCGCAGCGTCGAAGAACGCGGGCCAGAACTGTTCGATGGCGTAGGTCTGGCGCTCCGTGTGATCGGGCCGGTCTATTGGAACTACACGCAAATCCACGTGCGCAAGATCTGGCGGCCCGTTCGGAGATGACGCGCGCCAGTCTGCATAATTCGCATCCGGAACATAAAGCGAGAAGCCCTGTGGATTGTGCTCAAGCAAATCCGAAACAAGCACGAGCCGGCGCTGTCGAATTTCTGAGCCGAATTCCGGATCGGCGGCGACCGCGCGCAGCGCCGCGATGATGGGGGAGGCGCGTTGCGGTCCGCCGGAGCTCGCGCTGCGAAGGGCGCTGTCCAACGCTTGTGCGAACTCTTCGTCCCACGTCGCTTGCACCATGCGTGCGTTCTCGAAGAGCGGATTGGTTTGCTCCGGCGGACGCGGAAGGCATTGCGAAAACAGGATCGCCGGCTCCTGCGGCCGCCGCACGTTGATGCGCATGATGGTGAGGCGATCGTATTGCGAAAGCCGCGCGCGTTCTTGCGCAAGCACTGCGCGCAACTTGCGGCGGTGGCGGGCCTCAAGGCGATCGGTTGAATCGACCAGAACAATTGTATGCGCGGCGAGTGGCGCGTCGGTGCGGCAGAGCGTCGTCGTGTCTGTTGGCGGCGGCCGCAGCCACAACGCGGCGCCAGCAAGCCCGCCGAGCACCGCCAACGCCAGCGCGATCAGGACGATGCCCAGCGCGTTGCGCCCGCCCGCGCCGCGTCGCCGGCTCACGCCGGCCCGCTATTGTGGCGATTGGTGGCGTCTTCGAGTTCCGCCAACAATTCTTCGAGCGACCGGGCCGACTGCGCTTGAGCATCGGCTAGTCGCGCCCGGGCTTCGTCGATCATTGCGGCCGCGCCGCCTAGGGCATCCAGCGCCGGGCCGGCGGCGGGCGGGGGTGAGTTGAAATAGGCCGGAGCCGGCGATGTACGTGCGCCCGCATTTTCCTGGCGATAGAGGTGCACGGCGCCTGCGGCCGCCTCATCCAGCGCCCGCGCTTTAGCGTCGAGTGTCTCGATCTTCAAAGCCGCCGCGTCGAAGGCTTTGCTCATGGCTTCAAACTCGGCGCGCATCTTTTCGGTTCGGGCCGAAAGCGCTGCCTTCGCGGCATTGATCGGGGTTTCGAGTTCGAGGCGCGCGTCGGCGCGAAAATCGGAGAGCGCCTCGCTCGCAGCTTGCGCCGCGCGATCCATCTTGCCGAAATCCGGATAGGGGTCGTCGAAACCGGAATAGCCTTTGAGCGCTGAAAACACCCACACGCCGGCGCCAAGCATCAGCAGGATGATCGCCTGTGGTGAATCTAGCGCCAGCAGCGACCATAGATGGAAGCCTGCGTCGGAGCCCATATCCACAGTGCGCCCGCTGAGCGCAGCCAGTTGATCGCGCCTGTCGGCGGCGAAGAGGTTCAGCATCAGCGCTAGCAAGCCGACAAACGCGAACGCCAGTCCACCCAAGAGCTTCATGGGCAATTGTCGATGCTGCAAATAGCGCAGACCTAGAAAACCGGCGATGAAGCCCAGCGTTACGTTGGCGCCGGACAGGCCAATCGCGGTGATCGCGCCGCCCAATAGTCCGCGCGCGTCGTCCTCGGCAAACAATGCTGCACTGAAGAGTGCTTCGAATACAGCGGCGCAGAACAGCAGCCCCGATTGCAGCAGTGTCGACTTCGGATAGATCGCGGCGCGCCGCAGTTCGTGACTGCGCTTGAAGGCTTCGAGCTCCTGACGCGCTTGGGTCGCGCGGGTCGAGGCGTCATTCCAGTCATGCGCCAAACGGCCGGATGTCTGGCGCAGCGCTAACCGGGCGTCGAGCGCGGGGCCGCTAAAATCCTGCGGCGCAGGCGCGAGCGCTCGCAGCCGCCGCTCTGCATCTGCCTTGGCGTCGGTGCGAGACTGATCCACACGCGCGCGCTCCGTGGCCACTGCGTCGAGCACCGCCTTTTCGGCGTCTGAGAGGTCATCCGCGTCATGCCGGGGCAGATTGCGGGCAGCGTCTTCCCTGGCGCGCTTGCGAATGCCGAGCTTTTTGTCGAGGGCGGACGCGCTGAGGCCCTGCGGCGGTCTGGCCGCAGCGCGATCGGCGTTGGGCTTAGTTTGCCCTCCATCCATGTGAGCCCGCTCCCCTGATGTCACTAAAGCGCGTATGCGGCGCTTCTCCAAGAGGCGCCTGCGGGCTATCAGGGAGCCGTGAACGATCTCAAAGACTTACTGAAGCTCGCCGACACCGCTGCGGCCGCTGCTGGCGAGGCGCTGCTCGCCAACCGTGTCCAATGGGGCGTGATTGAAGACGTGCAGGGCCGGGAAGTGAAAATTGGCGGCGATAAGCACGCCGAAGAGATCGTGCTGACCGCCATCCAGCGCGAAAGCGATTATCCGATCATCTCTGAGGAGGCGGGCTGGACCCGTTCGCTGCAGCGCGGCGACCGGTTCGTGTGGGCTATCGATCCGCTCGACGGCAGCGTGAACTATTTGCGAGGCTATCCGCATTGCGCGGTTTCAATCGCGCTTCTTGATGAAGGCAAGCCAATCCTCGGAGTGGTTGATTGTTTCGTGACCCGCGAGCGTTTTACAGGCGCCATCGGACACGGCGCTTGGCTCAATGGTGCGCAAATGCACGTGTCGGCGATCGAAAATCCAGCGAAAGGGATCCTTCAAACCGGCGTTCCGTCGCGGGCGAGTGACGAATCCATGAAGGCGTTCGAACAGCGCCTTCGCACTTGGCAGAAGGTGCGCATGATCGGCTCGGCGGCGACCGCGCTCGCTTATGTAGCGGCGGGCCGTGCCGAGGCTTATCGTGAATCTGGCTCGATGATCTGGGATGTCGCTGCCGGTTGCGCGCTGGTGGAAGCTGCGGGCGGCAAGGTTCGCATTGAAGGCGCTGCGCTCGATCAGCCCCTTGAGGTCGCAGCCTGCAACGGCGCCGCGCCCATCCCAGATTGATCTCTCATTTTCGTAATCGAACCCGCTGCGACGGATTGGTCTGCCTAGGCCGTTAGCATCAGCAAGATGTTATGAAGGAACATGGCGAAGGCGATGGACAGCGCTGTTTCATCTCTCCAAAGGTGAGGTGTAGCGAATAATTCGCAGGGTGAGTGGGGATGATCCGCGACACGGTCCTTCTGGGATCGGCTCAAGCCATAAGCGATGCTTGGACCGTGCGTGCCGACTGGGCGCCTGCGAGCCTAAGCGTGCGCGGAGTGGTCCTGATTGGCCCTGGTGATGCGCCGGCGCCGGTGCTTGGGCGCGCGCCTGTGTGGGATGCGCTCGATCTCTCGGCTGTCCAAGGCGCGAGCGTTATTCTCATTGATCCACCCGCTGACGGCGCTGCTAAACGCGCGGTGCTGACGCGCGCCGCCGCGGCCGGTCTGCGTTGCTTCCTACTTGCCGAGGGCAAGCTACGCCGTCTCCGCCTTGATGATCTGATTGGCCGTCCGCTCGGCGACGTCGACTTTGCTCGCATCCGTGAGGTCGTCGCCGGCAGGCGAGTGCTTATCACCGGTGGCGGCGGCTCGATTGGCGGCGAACTTGCGCGGCGGATTGCGACGCTTTCGCCCGCGCGCCTCACGTTGCTCGATAGCTCAGAGCATAATCTCTATCGCATTGGGCTTGAGCTGCGCGATGCGGTGCAGGTGTTGGCCGATATTCGCGACGAGCGCTCCGTCGGTCGTTGGTTCGCGACGGAGCGTCCGGAAATTGTCTTTCACGCTGCGGCGTTGAAGCAAGTGCCGATGGTCGAGGCGTTTCCCAGCGAAGGGGTGCTCACCAATGTGCTCGGACTGCAGAATGTCGCTGAAGCTGCGCAGCATATTGGCGCGGATCTGATCTTTGTATCGACGGATAAGGCCGTGGATCCATCCGGCCTGGTGGGCGCGTCGAAACGGCTAGGTGAGATTTATTGCCAGGCGCTTGATCGCCAGGGCCCCGACCGCGCCATTCCGGTGCGCCTCGGCAACGTGCTTGGGTCAGCTGGTTCGGTCACTCCGATCTTTGAAGGTCAGCTTGCTGCAGGCGGCCCGCTAACAGTCACCGATCCAGACGTGACGCGGTTCTTCCTCACTATCCCGCAAGCGGCCGATGCGTTGTTGCAGGCGGCTGCTGTCGGTCTCAACGCGGAGCCACGGGGCTGCGCGCTGGTAATCGAGATGGGAGAGGCGCTCCCCGTCGTGGAACTTGCACGCGAAGTCATTCGTCTTGAGGGCCTTCGCCCGGACGTTGATGTGCCGATCATCTACACAGGTCTGCGCCCCGGCGAAAAATTGCATGAGGCGTTAGTCGCTTCGGACGAGTGGCAGGAAGCCGATCCTGCGCCCGGTGTTATCGCCGTTGCGTCGCCGGCGCGCGCGTTTAGTGACGTGAGCGCTGTGATGGCGGAACTCACGGCGCTTGCCCGTGATGGCGCTAATGAGAAGATCGCAGCGGCGCTTTTCGACGCAATCGGTGGCGACGCGTCCACGAGCCGCGCCCAGGCCGGCTAGTCCAGCGTACGCCGGAAGCGCAAGAGCGCGAGCGTCGCGAGCACCAACAAAATCACGCTGAGCGGCCAGAGATCGCCGACGACGTCGGCGAACCCAGCCCCTTTCAATACGATCTCGCGGACGATGCGCAGGAAGTGTGTGATTGGCAGCGCTTCGCCAATGACTTGCGCCCACCCAGGCATTGCGCGGAACGGAAACATAAAGCCGGAGAGCAGGATGGAGGGCAGAAAGATGAAGAATGTCATTTGCATCGCCTGCATCTGCGTGCGCGCGACGGTCGAGATGAGATAGCCCAGCATCAAATTCGCCAGGATGAAGAGCGTCACTGCCGCCAAGAATGCGAGCAGAGATCCGGTGAACGGAATGCGGAAGAGCAACGTTGCGACGACTAGGACAATCGCGACCTGAATTGCCCCGACAAAAACGTAGGGCGTCGTCTTGCCGATCATGACTTCGAGCGGCCGCACCGGCGTTGCTAGGAGATTTTCCATCGTGCCGCGTTCGGTTTCGCGCGTGAGTGCGATCGATGTGATCATAACCATCGTCATCGTGAGGATGACGCCCAGGAGGGCCGGCACAATGTTGAAGGCGCTGACGCCGGCGGGATTGTAGCGGCGATGCACGACGATTTCATACGGCGGCGGCGCCTGAGCGAGGTAGGCGAGAGGCCCGGTAAATTGCGTGGCGAACGCGGACTGGGCGATGCGCTCGATTGCGCCAAGCGCCCCGCTGGCGGCCACGGGATCGCTTGCGTCAGCTGCGACTAGAATTTGTGGTCTCTCGCCCCGGACAAGGCGACGTTCGAAGCCTTCAGGGATGGAAATCAGAAATGTCGCCTGGCCGGAGCGGATCATGGCCTCGCCGTCCTCGGCGCGTTGCGTGACCGCGACAACGTCGATGAATGAAGACTGTGCGAGCGACGCGAGAAACGCGCGCGTCATCGGTCCATCTTCGCGCATTTCGACGACGGCGGGCATGTGGCGCGGATCGGTGTTGATGGCGTAGCCAAACAGCACGAGCTGCATCACCGGCATCATGATCATGATGGCAAAGGTCGGCCGGTCGCGGCGCATCTGCACGAGTTCCTTGAGGAACACCGCGAACACGCGCGCCCAAGAAAGATCGAAAAACGACGCGATGCGGGAAGGGCGCGGCGCGGCGGTCATTGGAAATTGTCCATCGCGCCGGACATCAGGTAGATGAAGATCTCCTCGAAGCCGGCTTCGATCGGCGCGATTTCGACGTGCGGCTGCGCTCCTTTGACGGTGCGGACAGCGCGTTCGAGTGCAGCAGGGTCTTTGCCGCAGGCGTGAATTTCCGCGCCGAAGCGTGCAACGAGATCGACGCCGGGTGAGGCTTCAAGCAATTCTTGCGCGCGCATGAGCGGGCGCCCGGCGATGCGCCAGCCGTAGAGGCCAATCTGCTTTGGGATTTCGGCCGTCGGGGAGTCGATCAGCTTCTTGCCGTAGGCGATGTAGGCGATGGAATCACACTGGACAGCTTCGTCCATGTAGTGCGTGCTGACGAGTGTGGTGACGCCTTGCGCGGAGTAGCGCCGGATCGCGTCCCAGAAGTCGCGGCGGGCTTTGGGATCGACGCCGGCGGTCGGCTCGTCGAGCAGCAGCAGTTCTGGTTCGTGGATCATGCACGCCGCTAACGCCAAGCGCTGCTTCCAGCCGCCGGAGAGTTTGCCGGCGAGCTGTGTCTGGCGTTCGACGAGGCCGAGATCGGCGAGGGCGGCGTCCACGCGTTCCGCGCGGCGATCCAATCCGTAGAGGCGTGAGATGAATTCTAGGTTCTCGCGGATCGAGAGGTCTTCGTAGAGCGAGAATTTTTGCGTCATGTAGCCGACGCGCTCTTTGATTTTGAGACTTTCCTTCAGCACGTCGAAGCCAAGCACTTCGCCTTCGCCGCTTTCGGGCTTCAGCAGGCCGCACACCATGCGGATGGTTGTCGTTTTGCCTGAGCCGTTCGGACCTAAGAAGCCGTAGATCGCGCCGCGCGGGACTTTTAGATCGAAATGGTCGACGACGGTGCGGTCGCCGAAGCGCTTGGTCAGGCCGCGCACATCGATGACGGTGTCGGTCATTCCGCGATCCGGATGTCCACGGGCATGCCGGGGCGGATCGGCGTTGCGCTGTCGAAGCGCGCCTCGATCAAGAAGACGAGCTTCTCGCGCTGATCAAGTGAGTAGATTACTGGCGGCGTGAACTGCGGCTCGGTTGCTACGAAACTGACGCGCGCTTCTACGGGCTGAGCGCAGCCATCGCAGCTCACATTGATACGTGTGCCAACTGGTAACTGCGCTAGCATTGCTTCCGGCGCGAAGAAGCGCACCTTCATGTTCTCTGGCGCTAGTAGCGACGCGATCGGCTGGCCTGCTGAGACGACTTCGCCTTGGCGATGGAAGATCTGCTGGATCGTGCCGGCGAGCGGAGCCGTGCCGGCGAGATCTTCCAACCGTTCTTGCGCCAAGCTGGTCTCGGCGCCTGCGGCCGTTGCTTGTCGGCGTGCTTGCGCGAGTTGTGCGTTGGCTGCATCGAGTGATGCGCGATCTGCATCGAGCCGTGCGCGCGGGTAGAAGCCGCGATCGGCGAGCTGGGTGCTGCGGGCGTAGTTGCGTTGCGCGAGAGTAGCTTGTGCTTGCGCTGTGCGAACGGCGGCGGCGGCGGCGGCGCGCTGCGCTTGAGCGCTCTCGGCGCTGTAGTTCAGGCGATTTGGATCGAGCCGGAAAACGCGCGCGCCAGCTTCAACTGCGTCGCCCTCGCGCACAAATAGCTCACCGACAACGCCCGCGTCTTGGCTCGAAAGATAGATATAATCACCCTCGCCATAGCCTTGAAGCACGTTCGATGTTTCGCGCGCGCATGCGGCGGCGAGCAGAGCGAGAGAGAGGATCAGAAAGCGCTTCATGCGCGTGGCTCCAGCCCGGAGAGCAGGACATCGAACTGCTGTTCGATCAGTTTTTGCGGTTCATTAAGAGCGGTTTCACCGCCCAGGACATGCGTCCACATCGCCTCAAAGAAGAGCGGGCCAATGAAGGCGCGTACGACGGCGTCTTTGTCAACGCGCCGGATCTGGCCTTTTGCCATTGCGCCTTCGATCAGGGTCTCAAGCGCGCCGCGCGCTTTTTCGACGACGTTCTCGCGATAGTATTTCGCGATTTCGGGGAAGCGGCCGGAGATACCGATTACGAGGCGCGGCACGGCGAAGAGGTTCGGATCGCTCAGGCGAAACGCGGCGGCTGTCGCCATCATGCGCAGCGCTGTCTTGGGATCGGCAGCGCCCATCACGGCGATCTGCTGAACATTCTGCGCGAGCGGGCCGACCTTCGCTTCAATCAGAGCTTCCAGCACGGCGACCTTGCTTGGGAAGTAGAGATAGATCGCCGCCTTCGAGAGCCCGGCGCGCTTGGCGATGTCTTCCATCCGAGCAGCTTCAAAACCGCGTGCGACGAACTCCTCCAACGCCGCCTCGAGAATTTCCTCCGGACGCGCTTCCGCCCGCCTGCGCCAGCGCGGGGCGGGATCGGGCGACTTGAGGGCAGGCGATTGGCTCATTCGGTCAATATAACTGACTGGTCAGTTAGTTGCAAGCGTAGAATGATGCCGCTCGCATTTTGACCAAGACCAGAGCCAGCGCTGGCCAAGAAAAAGGGCGGCGTCCTGAGAACGCCGCCCGTAGTCGGGAAGGAGGAGGAGAGCGGCGGCGCCTAGGAGGGAACGCCACCGCCAAACCGCGCTCAGTAGCGCGCGGTGAACACCACGCTCGTGGTCTGCGGTGCGCCGTAATAGACGGTGCGGATGCCGCCGACCGACTAGAAGTCCTGACCATCCGTCTTGTACACTTCGTCGCTCAGGTTGCGGCCTTGGACCGCGATGCTGAAGACGTCGTTGACGTTCCAAGTCAGGCTCGCGTCATAGAGCCAGTAGTCGTCTTGGTAGAGGTTGCGTACCGGCACGTTCGAGTTGACCGGTGTGTTGTCGATAGCCAACGCCATTTCCGAACGGAAGCGCGCCTAACCCGCAAGTGTGAGCGAGCCCATGTTGGCGAGATCCCACTCGTAAGCGGCGCCGAAGCGTGCGGTCCATTCCGGCGAGAACGCCGGATCTTGGAATGCACGGCTTCCACCGAAGTTGGTGAAGCGCACGTCCTTGAACTCGCCGTACGAAGCATCGAGGTAACCGATCTGCGCATCGAGGCGCAGAGCCTCGGTCGGGCGGTAGACGAGTTCGAGTTCAGCGCCCGAGATCTCAAGCTGACCGGCATTGAGTACGGTGAGCGAGAGAACCGGCGGCACGTCGGCGGTTGTGCCTGAGACGCGCGCCTGGAAGTCTTGATAGTCGTTGTAGAAGATCGCGACGTTGGCGACGAGATCGCCATTCAGCCAATCGGATTTCAAGCCGAGTTCGTAAGAGGTCACGGTTTCCGGATCGTACGGCGCGTCTTCGCCAGGATTGTTGGCGCGACCGTTGAAGCCGCCTGACTTGAAGCCGCTGGCGACGCGTCCGTAGAGCAGGACGTTGTCGGTCAGCTGATAGTCGAGCGAGATCATCGGCGAGAAATCGTCCCACGAGTCGGTGCGGTTCATCGCGACCGTCGAATTGAAGCCTGGGCTCGTCCAGAACGTCGAGGTCGAGCGGATGTAGTGCTTCTCTTCTTCGGTGTAGCGCACGCCGACGCCGACATTGAAGCGATCGGTGACCGCATACGACGCGTTTGCGTAAACGGCGGTGCTGGTCGTTTCCAGACTGTCGTCAACCGTGCGCAGGAAGCTCGATTGGCCGAAGTAGCCGAGGACGAGGTCGTCGCCGTAGGCTTCTTGGTGTGAATCGATGTTCTCGCGCAGATAGAAGACGCCGCTGACGAGGGTCAGGCGCGGGCCTTCATAGATCGCCTGGAATTCCTGGCTGGTCTGATCTTGGCGAACGCCGACGAACACGTCGCCGAATTCGAAGCGCGTAGCGTCGATATCGACATAGTCGTCATAGTTGAGCGCACGGAACGCGGTCGTCGACTTGATCGTCCAGTTGTTGCCGGCATCCCAGCTGGCGCGCAGAGATGCGCCGCTGTGGTCCATCGTCGAAGAGTTCGGCAAGCCAGGCGTAGCTTGCGCCGTGAAGTTATATTCCGGCGCCGGCGTCGGCACGATGCCGATCGGGGTTGCGCCGGCGAAGCTCACCAGCGTCGAAACCGCTTGGCCCATCGTCAGCGCATTGTCTTCTGCTGCGTAGTCGGCTGCGAAATCCAAGCTGAAGCTGGGCGTTACGTCCCACGCGGCTTGGAAGCGGCCGCCCCAAGCGTTGCGGTCGTTGTACTCGTCGCCTGTCACAGGGTTGGTGACGTAGCCGTCGCGCGAAGCGCCGAAGATGGCGCCGCCGATGGCGAAGTTATCGGTGATCGGGCCGGACGCAGCGATGCGCGACTCGAGCTGACCGTAGTCACCGACGGTGACCTGGAAGAGCCCGTGCGGGTCTTGGCCCGGGCGGCGCGTGATGATCGAGTAGGCGCCACCGATCGTGTTCTTGCCGTAGAGCGTGCCTTGCGGGCCGCGAAGAACTTCGACACGTTCGATGTCGAGCAGATCCATCTGCGTGCCGCGAATACGCGAGTAGTAGACGCCATCGACGTAGAACCCAAAAAAACGCCGACACGGACGCCGGCACTTCTTGAAGTGATTCTTCAGTGCGGCGGGCCGTGACGATCAGCTCTTCTTCCTCGGCTGCCGGGTCTTGCGCGTATGCCGGCGTGGCGAGTGCGAACGGCGATGCCGCTACACTGGCCAGCAAGAGCGCGACACGCGCCTTATCACCAAATTTTCTCATGGGGTTGCTCCTCCGCTCCTCAATTCGGGCCGCCGCGTTTCACGGACGAAAGCCTCGATATGATTCAAAAAATCGTCTGGCGCCTCGAGATGCGGCACGTGGCCAGCGCCTTTGATGACGACGCGCTTCGCATTGGGTGCGGTGTGCGCGATGAACGCGGTTGCGCCGTCATCGTAAACTTGGCTGTCGCCGCCGTTAATCACGAGCATCGGTGTTGCGATGCGCGCGAGTGCGGTGCGAAAATCTTGGTTTGTCATTGAGCGCCAGTAGGACGCCATGGCGTGCGCGTCGGCCTTGGCCATTTCGCCGGCGGCCCATGCTTCAAGCTCGGGGCATGCTTCGCGCATGGATGCAGCGAACATGCGCGGTGCAAAGCGCGATACGTAAGAGGGCCAATCGGCTTCGATTTCGCTGACGGTGGTTGCGACATCGTTTGCGCCGTAGCCGCTGGAAATTCCGTTGTCCCAACTCGCGTCGTTGATAAGGCGAGGGCCCATATCTTCGACGATGAGCCCGCTCAAGCGCGCATCAATCCGCGGCGCCGCCGCCCAAAGCGCCATAGCGCCCATCGACCAGCCGAGCGCATGCGCACTCTTGAGATCAAGTGCTTCAAAAAAATGGATGAGATCGTCGGCGAGGGTTTCGATTGTCAGCTGCGATGTGCCGAGCTCCGAACCCGGATGTCCGCGCAGTGTCAGCGTGTAGACCCGATGGCTCTTGGCCAATTGAGCGGAGAGATCGCGGAAGAAAGCGCCGTTGGCGGCCCAGCCGTGCACCAGAACGATAGGAGCGCCCGCGCCGGCTTCGGCGTAGGACATGGTCGCCCCGTCTGGCAAAACACAGTGAGGCATGAGCCCCGCATTCCCCCCTCGGACCGTTTCTCGGGCCGAATTTTGTTGTCTTGAGGCGGCTTATATCGGAGACTTGAAACATGAGTCAACATTCAGGTTCCGATCCCGAAGTCGCCGAGGAGCGCTCGGGGCCGAAGACTGAGCGGGGTAGACGCACCCTACGGCGGTTGCTGGATGCCGCAGGGGAGGAGTTTGGCGCGCGCGGCTATCACGACACCGCCATCTCAAACATCACGCAGGGCGCGGGCGTCGGGCTCGGCACCTTCTACGTCTACTTCAAGAGCAAAGAGGAAGTGTTCCGCGCGCTCGTCGCCGATATGGGCGCACGCACACGTCACGCGATGACGGAGAGCACGCGCGGCGCACATGATCGCCTCGAAGCGGAGCGGCTCGGCATTCAGGCGTTCATTGAATTCGTGCGATCACACAAGGCGCTCTATCGCGTCGTTATGGAAGCGCAGTTCGTCGCGCCTGAAGCGTACCGCGACTACTACCGCACGTTCGCCGCCGCTTATCGACAACAGCTGGCGCAAGCAGCGTCGCGCGGCGAAATCAGCGAAGGCCAAGACGACGAAGTTCGTGTGTGGGCGCTGATGGGCGCCTCGAGCTTTCTCGGCATACGATACGGGATCTGGGATACTGAAACCGACGCCGGCTCCATCGCTGCGGCCGCGTCAGATTTGATGATCAACGGGCTCGCGCCGCGAGTCGGGAAAGACAAAGCGCCGAAGTAAGAGGCGCGCGTGGGGAGTGAGCCATGGGTGTCGACCTAGTCGACATCACCGCGAAACGGGCGGCGCTGACGCCCAATCGCATCGCCTTCGAAGATGCGCTCACCGGGCGCACGCTCAGCTATGCTCAACTCGAAGATCGCTGCGCACGCGCGGCGGCTGTGCTCGCATCGCTTGGCGTGATGCGTGAAGATCGCGTCGCTATCCTTTGCCGCAATCGGATTGAGTTTTTCGAGATCATGTTCGCGTGCGCCAAACTTGGCGCAATCTTTGTGCCGCTGAACTGGCGCTCGCCAGCGGCGGAGCTCTCGGCGTTGGTGGCTGATTGCGGCGCGAAATTGGTGGTTTTTGGCGCTGATGATGCGGAGACGGGGCGTTCGCTTGGCGGTGTTTCTCTAGCGCTAGACGATGGTTACGAGGCGGCGCTCGCAGATGCATCGCCGCTGACCGCGGATCGCCGCTGGCCGGGCGATGCGACGTGGTTCTTGATGTATACGTCGGGCACCACCGGTCAGCCGAAAGGCGTGATCCAGACTTATCAAATGTCGGTGGTGAACGCATTTCACGTTGGCGAGGCGTTCGATCTTCGCGATGGCGATACGACGCTGAACTTCCTGCCGCTGTTCCACAGTGCTGGCATTCAGCTTGTCACCATTCCAACTCTGATCGCCGGCGGCACTGTCGTCGTGCTGCCGGGCTTCGATGAATCGCGTGCGCTCGCGCTGATGCCGCGGCTCGATATCTTCTTTGGCGTGCCAGCTGTGTATCAGCAGCTTGCTCTGCATCCTGAGTTCGAAAGCGCTGATCTCGAGCGCGTGCGTTCGTGGGGGTGCGGAGGTGCGCCGTTGGCGGATGTGCTCGTCGAACGCTACGCGGCGAAGGGCGTGAAGGTTTGCAACGGCTACGGCATGACCGAGACCGGGCCGACCGCGTTCATCGCGATGAAGGAAGACGCGCTGCAGAAAATCGGCTCTGTCGGCAAACCGCTGATGCTTCTTGATGTGCGCATTGTCGATGCAGATGGAAATGATGTGCCTGCCGGCGAGAGCGGCGAGATCTGGATGCGCGGGCCGGGGCTGACGCCGGGCTATTGGAAGAAGCCGGAAGAGACCGCGAAAGCCTTCACTGCCGATGGCTGGCTGAAGAGCGGCGATATTGGACGGCGTGACGCCGATGGCTGCTACTACGTCGCTGGCCGCATCAAGGAGATGTACATTTCCGGCGGCGAGAACGTGTATCCGGCCGAGGTCGAGAATGTCCTCGCGAGACATCCGTCCATTCTAGAAACCGCGATTATCGGCGTCGCGGACGAAAAGTGGGGCGAAGTCGGCCACGCCTTCATCATGCTGCGCCCAGATGCGGCGCCGGTCACCGCCGCCGAGGTGATTCAGTTTTGCCGCGCCAATGTCGCTGGCTATAAAACCCCACGCCACGTCACGTTCGTGGACGAATTCCCGCGCACCGCCGCGGGCAAGATTAGAAAACATCTGCTCGCGCCGGCGCCGAACGCTCCTACGCGCTAAGCAGCGAAGGGAGCCGCGAGACGACCATGACCTTCATGCGAAATGCCTCGCGCCGCGCGTTGCTCGCGGGTGCTTCTGGCGCTGTGTTGACGAGCGGATGCGCGCCTTTTTTTTCTGCGCCTTCTGACACCGGTGACAATGCTCTGAAGCGCGACGCACGAGACGCGATGAAGCGCGCAGCGCGGTTCATGCGCGAGCGCGTGGCGTATCGCGGCGGTTATGTGTGGAGCTACGCGTCGGACTTCTCGCGTCGCTGGGGCGAGATGGAAGCGTTCCCGTCTATGATCTGGATCCAACCGCCAGGCACGGCGACGGTTGGCCACCTCTATCTCGATTGCTTCCACGCGACGCGCGACGAGTTCTATTACCAAGCCGCGATGGATGTGGCTGACGGGCTCATCGCCGCGCAACATCCGGCGGGCGGTTGGAATTATCTCTACGATTTCGCGGGCGAGGAGAGCACGCGCCGTTGGTACGATACGATCGGCAAGAACGGCTGGCGGCTCGAGGAATTCCATCACTATTACGGCAATGCGACCTTTGACGACGCCGGCACGAGCGAGGCGTCGCAATTTCTGTTGCGGATGTATGTCGAGCGCCGCTCATCGCGCTTGCGTGCGCCGGTCGAGAAGGCGCTGCGGTTTGTGCTGGATAGTCAGTATGCGAACGGCGGTTGGCCGCAGCGTTTCCCGCTGACCACGGAAGGCGGCTTGCACGGGCACGCGGAATACACGCACCAAATTACGTTCAATGACGACGTTGCAGGCGAAAACATCAAATTTTTGCTGATGATCTATCAAACGCTCGGCGATGAACGCGCGTTGGCGGCCATTCATCGCGCCATGGGCATTTTCATCGCCACGCAGCAACCTGCGCCGCAAGCAGGGTGGGGGCTGCAGCATGACGCGCAGACGCTCGCGCCAATCGGCGCGCGAACCTACGAGCCGGATGCGCTGACAACTCACACGACGGCGAACAACGTCTCGCAGCTCTTGAATTTCTACGAATGGACTGGCGAACAGCGTTTCATCGAGCGTGTGCCAGAGGCGCTGGCATGGCTCGATTCCGTGCGTCTACGCGATGATCAGGTGCAGGTCCCGAACCGGCACTATCCGACATACATCGAAATTGGCACGAACCGGGCGCGCATTGTGCACCGGCGCGGCTCGAATGTGGTGAATGGCGAATACTATTGGAACTACGACGTCACCAAGCCAATCACGCATTACGGCCAATGGCGCAATCTTGATGTTGACGCCCTGCGTGTCCGCTATGAACGCCTGCGCGCGGCAAACCCTCACTTGCTGGCGGCCAACTCGCCGCTCACCGCGCGGCCCGACTTCCGTCTGCCGCGTTACTTCACCACGCAGAACATCGAAGTCTCGGATCTGAATTCCAACGTCGGTTCGGGCGTTGTCCAGAGACCGGCGTCACAACGCGTGCAGGAGCTGGTCTCGACGCTCAATGCGGAGGGCTATTGGCCGACGCCGTTAACTGCGACAAGCAATCCGTATATCGGCGACGGCGCCGCGACGCCCGCGCCAGGCGATTTCTCTCAGACGTTGGTGGGCGATGCTTCCGATACGTCACCGCACACCACTGACCACCCCGTAACGGGCATCTCGACTGGCGCTTTCATCCAGAACATGTCCGCGCTTCTGCTCAGCATCGATTTAGGCGACTAGGAGAAGGCTGGATAAGTCCCGGCGAGGGGCCTATTCTCGCCGGCGTGGGGAATAGGCCGTGACTGATCAAACTGCAGGCGAAGAACGCGTAATTCGATTGGCTTCGATCGTATCGATCGACATCGTCGGCTTCTCGACCATGTCGGAGCGCGATCAACGCAACGCTGCGCGCAAAGTCGAAAATCTGCGCGCGCGGATTGAACGCGTCGCGATCGCCAATGGCGGGCGTCTGTTCAACACGGCCGGCGACGGTTTCATGCTGGAGTTTGCGTCGGCGGGCCAAGCGCTCGGCGCGATCCAAGAATTGCTCGATAAGCGCGGCAAAGGGGAGCCGCCGATCCGCGTTGGTGCACACGTCGGCGATGTAATCGTCACTGCGACGGACGATTTGCTCGGCCATGGCGTCAACGTTGCGGCACGTTTGCAGGAGCTTGCCGAGGCGGGATCCGCGCTCGTCTCATCTGAATTCCGTTCGATGGCGCGCAACTCGCCGCAGAGTGCCTTCCAGTCGAAGGGGCAGAAGCCGCTCGATAATATCGATCAGCGTGTGCAGACGTTCGAGATTTTGTCCAAGCGCCAAAAGTTCGCGCGTTCGTCGCGCCGTGTTGGCTCGATGGCGCTTGCCGCGGCTGTGCTCGGTGTGCTCGCCTATTTCAGCCCGCAGCTGTTCAGCATGGGCATGGAATATTGGCGTAACCGTCCGCAGCCTGCTGCTGAACAACAGCAGGCTGAAGTGCAACAAGCGGCGGCGACAACTGTCCAAACGCCTGCCTCGCCGACAGAAGATTCACCGACGCGCGTGCCGGGCTACACGTTCAGCGATTGCAGCGGCTGCCCGGAAATGACCGTGCTTGCTGGTGGTTTGTTTGTCATGGGCTCGCCCGACAACGAGCCTGGCCGTGGCCGAGATGAGGGCCCGCAGCGCGAAGTCTCTGTCACGCCGTTCGCTATGGGCAAATACGAGGTGACGTTCGCCCAGTGGGACGCATGTCTCGCTGGCGGTGGTTGCAACGGATATTCGCCGCCGGATGGCGGTTGGGGCCGTGGCGATCGTCCGGTCACTGGCGTGTCGTGGGAAGATGCGCAGGCCTATGTGAATTGGCTGAATTCGCAGGCCGGTGGCACGAGCTATCGGTTGCCGAGCGAAGCGGAATGGGAATACGCCGCGCGCGCTGGCCAAGCGGCTGCGTACGCATTCGGAGCGCGCGTGACGCAAACCGAAGCGACGTTCCACGCGCGTCAAACAACGCCTGTCGGCGCGCACGCTCCGAATGCGTTCAACCTTTACGATATGCACGGCAATGCCGGCGAGTTGGTCGAAGATTGCTACGCGGCGAATTACGACCTCGCGCCGATCGACGGCGTTGCGGTCGAGGCGGACGAGTGCCGCCGGCGTGTCTATCGCGGCGGTAGCTACAACGACCAAGCTCCTGTGCTTCGTGCAGCGGCTCGCCGGTTCACGGAGACGACGTCGCGTACGCAAGGCATCGGCTTCCGCGTTGCGAGAACGTTGAACTAGGCCAGGCGATACGGGTCATGTGATGCACAAGGTCGTGCGCGTCCTGCTGGGTCTGGTCGCTCTAGCGATTGTGTTGGGCGTTGCCCTGATGATGGGGCTTCCGCGGCAAGAGGCGCTGCTGATCATCTTGGGTTCAGCGGCGCTCGTGATAATAGCCTCGGTGCTAGGGAACATGCGGAGAGACGACTAAGCGTGCTCGGAGTGTGACCTCGGGCACAGACCTCGCTTGCTCGCTGCTTCATGTCGCGTTCAGGGAAGCGCGCCAAGAAGTGGGGTAGGGAGCACATGAGCGGAAAATTCCGTCTCGCGCAGATTTCTGACACCCATGTCCGTGCGGACGACGGGGGCTCAGCCGCGTTGCAATTGCGGCGCGCCATGACGCAGGCGGCAGAGTACGGCGCGGACGTCATTCTGTTGACCGGCGATCTGGTGAATGACGCGCGCGAGGATGAGTACGTCGCGCTCGCCGAGGCGATCTCCAATCCGCCGGCGCCGCTTTATCTCATGCCCGGCAATCATGACGATCGCGGCCTGTTGCGGCGCTTCTTTTCGCAACATGCTTATCTGCCGCGTGAAGGCGCACTGCACTTTACGATCGAGAACTTCCCGGTGCGCATCGTTGCGCTCGACGACATTGTGCCGGGCGAAACGCACGGTCTCCTGCGCCGCTCTGGCGCCGAGTGGCTGGAATCAGCGCTCTCCGTTGAGCGGACCAAGCCCACGATTGTGGCTTTGCATCATCCGCCGTTCCTTACCCACGATTTGCTGTTCGACACGATTGGCCTGCTTGATGCGGAGGAGTTCGCGACTGTGGTCGCCCGCCACCGCCAGGTATTGCGGGTCATTTGCGGTCACCACCACCGCGTCGCCATCGGTCAAGCGGCGCACGCGCCGGTGATTGTGGCGCCCTCAAGCTCCTGGACGTACGGCCTGGCTATGGATCCAGGGCAGCAGATCGCGCCCAAGACCGCTGAACAGCCGGGTTGGATGCTGCACGCCTGGACGGATCATGGCGGTATGGCCAGCCATTTTATCGGGCTCTGAGCGAGGTTGCCCTCAAACGCAGGTGGGCCGGATCTATCGATCCGGCCCGTGCTGCGGTGGCGCCTGGGCGGGGGGAGTAGGTCGGCGCCGTGGGAAGAACCCCCGCCGGGAGAGTCCGTTCCCTCGTTTCGAATAAATTTTTGAACGCGAGCGGGCGCCGGCTTTGTGGCGAGGGAAGCGTACCACCGAAAACGCGCGGTGAACGCGAGACCTACCGAGCGGCAAAGCAGATTTCCCGGCGCTCCGCTGGATGAACGAGAAAAAATCGCTCGCCGTCAACGCGGTCAAGCAGTTTTGTTTAACTCGTACAAAACTTCATGTTTGTGAA